>CAMTJK010000023.1 GCA_947072805.1 uncultured Prevotella sp. | reverse complement strand
TTGAGATACAAACTCGAAAGCGAGAACAAACCGCAGAGTGCAAAGTCGACAAGCAGCTCAGGATACAATCCGCTTATCGACTGTAGGAAGTCGGGCAGGTCTACCAATATCCAGATGATATCGTACAGGAAGAAGAATATAAGCGAGTAGACAAGCCACTCAAGGAAAGAGTTCTTGAATCTATGCATAATTACATAATGATTATCCTTGCTCCAACAAGTTCTTGTCTGTCAAGAAATCCAAGAGTCCGACAGTCAATACTCCGAGTTCGTCTTCCTTGCGGTGGATATCATCACCTACAATGACAATCTTACGGAAGTGGTCATTGATTGACAATAAAGGGCGTCGCTCTTGCTGTTCCTTCTCTGGCGTAGGCATGTGGAAAGCCGACTGGATATACACTCTGTATGGAGGACGGTTCACCACAAAGTCAATCTCCAACTGCTTTCTGACAAACTTGCCATTCTCATCCTTGCCACCAAGCTCTACCAATCCTACATCCACATTATATCCACGGCTGCGAAGCTCATTATAGATAATGTTTTCCATAATGTGCGTTTCTTCTTGCTGTCGATAGTTGAGAATGGCTGCACGAATGCCGATGTCTGCGAAGTAGTATTTCGTCTCGGTACCAATATATTTTCTGCCTTTCACATCATAGCGTAAGGCTTCTTCTATCAAGAAAGAGTCTTTCAGATAGTCAATGTATTGTTTTATAGTGTCTCTTTTTATGGTTACCCCTTGTGCAGATTGAAAGGTATTGGCTATTCTCGTTGGATTGGTTGCCGTACCAATGCCTGAGGCTATTACACGCACCAATTCCTTCATTCCTTCAGGATTACGCAGATGGTTGCGCTCAATTACGTCACGCAGATAGGTAGTTTCAAACAGACCACGCAAATAGTCTGTTTTCTTTTCTTCCGTTTCAAGCAAAGCCACCTGTGGTAGTCCTCCAAAAGTATAGTAATCCAACCAAGCTTTGCGTATATCGCCACCAATACCATTAAAGTATTCGTCAAAGGTGAGAGGCCAGATGCGTATCTCGTCACCTCTGCCTCGGAACTCAGTCACAACATCACTTGACAGGAAACGAGAGTTTGAGCCTGACACATACACATCTACATTCCGCATGTGTGTCAAGCTAAGAATAACCTCAACAAATTCTTCTACTAGTTGTACTTCGTCCAAGACTATATAATAAGGATTGCCATCATCCATAACCTTTGAATCTATATAGTCGAGCAAGGCATCAGGCTTCCTCAACCGTCTGTTTCGGAAATCGTCAAGTTGTATTTCGATGATGTGACTATCAGTCACCCCATGTTCCAACAACCAGTTATGCCAGATATCAAACAGCAGGAAAGACTTTCCACATCGTCTGATACCAGTTATAATCTTCACAAGACCGTTTCCACGTCCTGCGATAAGTTCATCTAAGTATTTCTTACGTTCAAATATCATATTAGAGTGTTTTTTTTGATACTGGTATCATATTTTACACCACAAAAATAATAGTTTTATCCCAAAATCCAGCACAATCAATGAAAAAACTGCGTTTATCAAGTAAAAAAACACTAAAACGTAGCATCGTAAACTACATAAAAATGCTTTTTAGAACAAAGGGTCTAACATGTAATCACACCCTACGTTCAAGGGAGTCTTTTCAACCGTACCCCTTTATGAATTTCGTCATATAATTTCCATCCATCACATTATGCGGTCGGTTAAAAGCGCCCCCTCCCAAACCTTATTCCGTGATTCTTGATGTAATCGAAAGTTAAATACGTTAAATATTCACCTTTTTGTATCTAATCAGAATCCATACGGTCACTTTTCTACCGTTTAGAGCGTATAGTACTGATAATTAACTAATAATAGATACTATGGTTGTTCTTCTTTGAAAAACATAACCAGTTTTGCTGTAACACCACCAGCCTGTTCTTCAAACGTATTTTACTATGTTGATACGCGGGCATGTACATTGAAGGTGCCGAAGGAATCTGTTGATTTGTATAAATCTGCTGATGGATGGAAAGATTTTTATCATATCGTCGGATTTACTTCGGGTATAGACAATGCCGGAATCAACGCCTCGCCGGAAATATATGTAAAGGACGGCGCAATATATGTTGATGGCTGTCCTGCGGGAACGGCTGTAGAAGTGTATGACGCCAATGGCAAGTGTGTACACAGTGCTGTCGGTGGCACTGTTACCGGACTTCCCCACGGCTTGTATATAGTAAAAGCAGGCAAGCTACAGAAGAAAATTGTCTTATAGTCCAAACAGCTCTGATAAATAGAGAGGACAGCAACGTGAGGTAGATTTTACGTTGCTATCCTCTTTTCCTTTTATTGCTGTCCGGTAAAACTTCCCGCTGAGATACTTCTATGGCGAAAGTTCCAATGCCATCAAGGTACAAATTTGGGTCACCCTCATAGCCAATCTTCTTCTGATGGTCATACAAAAGCGCATAAAACGCACCTGGAGCTTTTCCGGATTGGCAACAATGATAAGAATCATGCTCATGTATTATGTAAACTGCTATACTTTTCTTGAAGACCCCGAAAGGGATTGGGCAAAGATGGTTCAAAACGCAAAGGAAACGCCTCCAGAACCGAGCCTGTTTGATTAGGGATCTTACTTTTGGGAAAGAAAACCCCGAAGTCCTATTTATGAGGGCTCCGGGATGATAAATTGTGCACTTTAGAGTTTTAGCGGACAGCAATAAATTATTATACCGCCGAATGGTAATCCAACAATCCTTCTATGGGGCTGCGGAGAATTTTTCCTACCCTATAGCCCTCCAGCTGCGCTGCATCCCTCAGTTCCCGCGCGAAAAAATAAGCAATGCTTCCCACTGCTCCTACCGCAAGATTTCTGCAATCATAGTCAGACAAGTTAAGACGGAAGAATGAGCGGAAGTTGTCGATTACAAGCTGACGCAGAGGAGGCAAGTCAAGATGTGCAGCTATAAAACGGGAGAAAGATGCCAGAAAACGGTTTGCCAATGGCTCTCTATATACACGCCGTATGATTTCTGCCTGCGTCAAACCATATTCCGCCAGGAACAAATCACATATATCTCCCGGTAATTGCTTCTTGAATACGGCATTGACGAACAGTCTGCCAAGCACTGCCCCACTACCCTCGTCGCCAAGGATATATCCAAGCGGAGGTGTATTCTTCACTATTTCCTTTCCGTCATAGAGACATGAATTTGCCCCTGTGCCTAATATGCAGGCAACACCTTTGTCGCTACCGCACAAGGCTCTTGCAGCTCCGAGCAAATCGCCATGCACTTCTATCTGTCTTGCCGACGGGAAGATTCCACGAAATAAGCCTGTTATTACCGGTACATATTCATCACGGCAACCGCTGCCATAGAAGAAGATGGAATCAGGTCTTGTTCCACCTGTCTGGGGCATGAGTTCTTCTGTGAGAATGTTACTTATGGTATCGCTGTCCTGATGGAATGGGTTGATGCCTTGCGTGGACATTGCCTTCGTCGTATTTCCACCATCGGCAAACACCCAATCGGTTTTAGTACTCCCGCTGTCTGCTATAAGAATCATCTGTAATTGTGCTTATTTGTTTGTCTTTGTTACCTTATGCGTGTTCCTCTTGTTTAAGGTAAGCACACAACATTGCCTAATAGTTATCTTACTGTTGCATGCTTCAGTTTTTCGTCAAAGAAGCGAGCCACTGTTTCTTGCTCTTCCGGTCCGCATTTATGTCCCATGTCACGTATTTCGGTTTTTAGATTGTCGGCGGCATTTCTGCTGTTCCACACATTGTGCATGATGTCGAATGCTTTCTCTACTCCCGGAACAGGGAAAAGCTTATCCTGATTGCCGCTTATAAAGAGCATTGGTTTCGGACAAGCCAGCGAGGCGATGTGTGGATAGTCGAGATATTGCCTGAGTGCCGGTATGCAATTGGCGAAACCGCCGTTTTCTTTCCGACCGTATTTCCATGTCATCTGTACGTCTGTAGTAACCATCCAGCAAACGGCAGCACCTGCTTTTATCCTATCGGACAAAGCGGAAAGCATCCACGCCCTGTAAGCACCCATTGAACATCCTGCGCAACCAATGCGCTGCGTGTCCACCTCCGGTAACGTGGCAAGGAATTCCGTCGCGGCAATATCGTCATAGGTCATAAATGCGCTCAAATCACGCCCATACATCATCATGTTGCCGGCTATAACGTCGTACTTGTCACGGTTTGCACCTTCCGCCCTTCCGCGATCGCCCCACATAGGCGCATCTGTTGAAAAGATGAGATACCCCTGGCGAGCAAGATATTCGCCCATATACTGACCTCCATACACCTTATGTTGCCATTCATCAGCATCTTTTATCACCACAGAATCTTCATCAAAGGGTCTTATCATCTTTTCTTTTCCTATGAAAAGATGTCCTCCGTGGTCATGCAGAAGATTGATAGTGGGAAAAGGTCCCTTGCCGTCGGGAATAAGCATCAATGCACGCACGCGATAAAAATCAGACAGATTGAATTCTATTTTCCTCGCCTTGTATCCGTCGCGTTGCTCCTCTCCAAGAATCTTCATGTCGTAATTTGAAGCCGGAGGCGGAGGTGTCATCATACATTCAAACACCTTTGCACGTGCCTTAGCCTTCCACTCGTCAAAATCCTTTATGTCGCCATTGCCCCATGCCAACGGATAAGTCAATTGTTTCTGCAACATATCCACGTAGACCGGATATTCCTTGTAGAACTCATAATTGGAACGTTTTTGCGCCTCCATACCAGTGACATACAGCAAGCAGAGCGTAATAATACCGGCAAGCCGAATTGTAATTTCCCTTTTCATTATCTTATATACATTAATTATATTTGTCTGTTGTTGTTATAATGCTTCCGTGCATATTTCCTTTCCCTGCAGGAATACACTTCTAATGACAGAAGTTGTATAAGCATATGGTATGTAATCGAGCGAAGGAATGGGTGAAGTAATAAAGAAGTTTGCTGTTTTGCCTCTTGTTATAGAACCATAGTCTTTGCCCAGTCCCATAGCATACGCGCCATTTATTGTCGCCGCATTGAGGGCCTCTTCCGGCAGAAGGCGCATCTTTATACAAGCAAGCGAGACAGCAAACTTCATGTCTCCGGATGGTGTTGAACCCGGATTGTAGTCGCTTGCTATAGCCAAAGGCAAACCATTGTCTATTATTTTTCTTCCTGGTGCGAACGGCATATTCAGGAAGAACGATGTGCCAGGCAACGCCGTTGGCATGGTATCACAACCTTTCAGCATCTCTATATCTGCATCGGTCATGCTTTCCAAATGGTCTACAGACAATGCGCCGTGACTTACAGCTACTTCCACCCCACCGGAGTCGGCAAGCTCCTGACCATGTATCTTTGGTATCATACCCCATTTCTTTCCGGCTTCGAGAATGCGCGACGTCTCCTGCGGCGTAAAAAAGCCTTCATCGCAAAATACATCAATGTAGTCGGCAAGTTGCCTGCGTCCTACCTCGGGTATCATTTCTTCCACAACAAGGTCTACATAATCGCTCTGTCTTCCTGCAAATTTACGTCCCACGGCATGCGCGCCGAGAAAAGTGCTCACCACTCTAAGCGGTGTTTCGTCGGATATGCGCTTTATCACGTTGAGTATTTTCAGCTCGTCTGCCGTATTCAAGCCATAACCGCTTTTTATTTCTACAGCACCCGTACCCTTTGAGACAATCTCACGGACGCGTACCATCGCCCTGTCATATAGTTCATCCTCGGACAGTTCGTGTAATCTGTCAGCCGAATTGAGTATACCTCCGCCGCGACGCGCTATCTCTGCATAGCTCAATCCACGTATCTTGTCTACAAACTCTTGCTCCCTGCTTTCCGCATATACTATATGTGTATGACTGTCACAGAATGACGGCAGAATCATTCCTCCCGCAGCATCAACCATAAGAGTCCCGTCCTGTATACAGAGTTCCCTTTGCAGGCGTCCTTCAGCTGACGAAGCTTTCCCGAAATCTTTTATCACGCCATCCCTAACATAAAGATACGCATCGTCAATAGCTTCCATGACAGCCATTTCACGTCCGGACAAACGCTGTCTCCCATCATTTATCACACCGCAAAGGCGTGCTATGTTGTATATATATAAAGATGACATTTCACTATATTTGTCTGCCGATGAATCTTATGGAACCTTCTATATACGGATACATCAACTCGTCGTTTAGAATGAACGGAACTTCCTTACGGAACTCCTCGTAAATTTTCATTATTTTAGGCGATGATTTCAGCGGTTGTCTGAAGTCGAGAGCCTGCATGGCGTTAAAAAGTTCAATGGCAAGCACTCTTTCTGTATTCTTCACAACCATATAAAGTTTGATGGCGGCATTAGCTCCCATGCTCACATGGTCTTCCTGGTCTTGGCACGACGGTATGCTGTCCACCGACGACGGCATGGCAAGTGACTTGTTGAGGCTCACCACAGAGGCAGCCGTATATTGCGTTATCATAAATCCGCTGTTGATACCAGGTGTTGCAACGAGGAAATTGGGTAATCCTCGACTTCCAGAAACAAGTCTGTAAATGCGACGTTCGGATATGTTTGCCAATTCGCTCATTGCAATCGAAAGGAAATCAATGGGCAACGCTATAGGTTCGCCATGGAAATTGCCAGCCGAAATAATAAGGTCTTCATCAGGACATACTGTCGGATTGTCTGTTGCTGAATTTATTTCTATATCTATTACCGAACGTACGTATCTGATAGTATCCTTCACAGCGCCATGCACTTGAGGTACACATCTGAAAGAATAAGGATCCTGCACATGAGCCTTTGTGTTGTTCACTATCTCGCTGCCTTCAAGCAACTCGCGCATTCGTGCAGCTGTCTCTATCTGTCCCGGATGTGGTCTCACTGCATGTACAGCATGAGTGAAAGGTTCCACTAGTCCGTCGAAAGCATCAAGTGATATTGCCGCAATGGTGTCAGCCCAGCGACTGAGGCGATCTGCCTGCAACAACGACCACACAGCGAATGCACTCATATTCTGTGTTCCATTGAGCAGTGCAAGACCCTCTTTTGACGCGAGTTCTATAGGCTTCCAGCGCATCTTACGCAATACTTCCGCCCCTGTCATCACTTTCCCTCTGTACTCCACCTCTCCAAGTCCGAGCAGCGGAAGGGTCATGTGGGCTAAGGGGACAAGGTCGCCAGAAGCTCCAAGTGAGCCTTGCTTATATACAATTGGATATATGTCGTTATTGAAGAAACGGACTATCTGCTCCACAGTGTCGAGCTTGCAACCCGAATACCCATAACTGAGCGATTGTACCTTGAGCAGCATCATAATCTTCACAATATCGTTCGGAACACGGTCACCGGTTCCGCAAGCATGCGATTTTATGAGATTTATCTGTAGCTCGCTTAACTGATCTTTTCCTATAGACACATTGCACAATGAGCCAAAGCCTGTCGTCACGCCATATACCGGCTGGTTGCTATTGGATATTTTCTCGTCGAGATATTTGCGGCAACGCCTTATACGTGATATGGCATCTTCACCTATTTCAAGTTTATATCCTTTATATATTATCTCGCCTATTCTTTCTATGGTAAGATGTTCGGCGCTAATTGTATGTATCATGACTTTATTTTCCATATACTCTTTCTATTATGTCGTCATCAACAATATTTGCCATTGTCACCCGTAGTTTTGGAGTACGTGCCATCTCTCTCCTTATGGCGTCTACCGAGCCACTGTTGCGTGCCCATGAGCGGCGTGCAATGCCATTGTTCACATCCCAGAAGAGCATCTCGCGTATGCGTCTGTCTGCATCCTCGCTACCGTCGATTACCATACCGAAGCCACCGTTTATCACTTCGCCCCATCCTACTCCTCCGCCATTATGCAGGCTCACCCACGTAGCCCCACGGAAAGCATCGCCTATCACATTATGCACAGCCATGTCGGCACAAAATTGCGAGCCGTCATAGATGTTGGATGTTTCGCGGAACGGTGAATCGGTGCCCGAGACATCATGATGATCACGTCCAAGCACTATCGGACGACTTATTTCGCCGCGGCGTATGGCATCATTGAATGCGAGAGCTATGCGGCTGCGTCCTTCTGCATCAGCATAAAGGATACGTGCCTGCGAACCGACCACAAGATTGTTACGTCCTGCCTCACGTATCCAGTGTAGGTTGTCGGCAAGCTGACCGCGAATATCATCGGGAGCACTCTTCAGCATATCTTCAAGCACCTCGGCTGCCAGACGGTCGCTGACGGCAAGGTCATCCGGATTGCCTGACGAGCATACCCAGCGGAACGGGCCGAAGCCGTAATCGAAAAACATAGGTCCCATTATGTCCTGTACATACGATGGATATCGGAAATGTCTGTCATCGCGCATAATATCGGCTCCGGCACGGCTCGACATTAGCAGGAAGGCATTGCCATAGTCAAAGAAATACATGCCTCGTGCAGTAAGTTTGTTGATAGCTGCCACTTGCCTGCGAAGCGATTCATATACCTTCTCCTTAAACAACTCCGGTTCCGATGCCATCAACATGTTGGACTCCTCGAGTGTCATACCCACGGGATAGTATCCTCCTGCAAACGGATTGTGGAGCGAAGTCTGGTCACTGCCGAGATCTACGCGTATGTCCTCATCGGCAAGTCGTTCCCACAGATCCACCACGTTACCTACGTATGCCATCGAGACAGTACGCCTCTCCTCTACAGCACGGCGTATGGAAGGCATAAGTTCGTCAAGGCTATCATACATCTCGTCCACCCATCCCTGTTCATATCGTTTGCGGGCAGCTTTCGGATTTATCTCAGCCGTTACACTCACCACACCGGCTATGTTTCCCGCCTTGGGCTGAGCTCCAGACATGCCACCCAATCCTGCCGTGACAAAAAGCATTCCCCTTATGTCACGCTGTCCGTCTTTGAGATGCTTGCGGGCAGCATTAAGCACTGTAATCGTAGTGCCGTGTACAATGCCCTGCGGACCAATATACATATACGAGCCTGCCGTCATCTGTCCGTATTGGCTTACACCAAGCGCATTCAGGCGCTCCCAATCATCGGGCTTAGAATAATTAGGTATCACCATGCCGTTGGTAACAACCACCCGTGGCGCATTACGGTGTGAAGGGAACAGCCCGAGCGGATGTCCGGAATACATTACAAGAGTCTGTTCGTCTGTCATTTCGCTCAGATATTTCATCACAAGCCTATATTGTGCCCAATTTTGGAACACGGCACCGTTGCCTCCGTATGTAATCAGTTCGTGAGGATGTTGTGCCACTGCCTTGTCTAAATTGTTCTGAATCATCATCATGATGGCGGCTGCCTGAAGCGAGCGATGCGGATAATCGTCTATCGGACGGGCATACATCTCATAATGCGGACGATAACGGTACATGTAAATACGTCCGTAGCGGTTCAACTCGTCGGCAAACTCCGGAGCAAGGCTCTCGTGGAGATGTTTGGGGAAATATCGCAGGGCATTACGCAAGGCAAGACGCTTCTCGTCGGCAGTAAGAATGTCCTTGCGTTTGGGAGCATGGTTTATTTCATGATCATACGGTTGCAGCTCGGGCAACTCATCTGGTATGCCGGCTCTTATGTCGGCAACAAACTCTTCGTGTGTCATTCTTTGTAATATTTAATGTAACAAAAGTTCCTTTATTATATTTTCGCATCCGTGATTCTCATTATTTCTCTCTCTGCCACATCGGCTTGCTCCATAAGAGCCTTAGCTTCTGCTACAAGCATTTCGGCTGTGGTACGGTCTTTCAGCGAGGCTGCGTTTATTTTTACGTTCAGACCGGCACCGAGCACAGCGGCTCTTGCAGCAAGTGCACCTACCCCGGCATCTGAAACACTGTTGGGGTTGCCCGTTTCTGCCATGGCACGACATATATCAAACACACGCATGGATATCTGCATGGTGCGTAAAGGCACCTGGGCCGCATAAAGTGTGGCTGCCTGTATGGCTTCAGAGCGCAGCCGTTTGTCTTCGTCGGTGTTTTTGGGCATGGAGAATGCAGTCATGATACGATTGAAGGCTTCCGTATCTTCATCCACAAGGTGCAATAGCTCTTCTACAAGAGCCTGACCGCGTCCTGACCATTCGGAGAATTCTTCCCAACGCTCGTCCCATCCGGCCTTGTGGCTCGAAAGATTTGCCACCATCGTGCCAAGCGCAGCACCGAGAGCGCCCATATATGCCGATATGGTTCCGCCGCCGGGAGCCGGGCTCTCGCGCGAGGTTTCCTCGGCAAAAGCTTTTACTGTGAGGTCTACAAGTTTCTTTGCCGTTGCGTTTCCTGCATCTTCAAGCATATATTCAATCACCTTCTCACGCGGATTGAATGGTTTGAGGTCATCAAGTCCCATACTCTTCACCGCGATGTTGATGATGTCAATTTCGGGAATACCTACAGAGCGATGCTGCTTTTCGAGGAAATATCTTCCGGCATCTAGAAGTGTCTTTTTAGGAACAAGCCCAACAATCTCGGTTCCGGTGACACGTATGCCCCGCAGAGAGGCGCAACGGCACACCTCATCAAAAGCTACATGAAGGGGTGTGACGCTTAGGTTTGTCATATTCATTGACACCTGTGCTACTCCGTACTCGTCTATATACCATCCTATGGCTTTTGTTGCCTTGAGTGTACCGGGCTTCATCAGCGGATTGCCATTTACGTCGCGTATTATCTTGCCTACTATGGGGTTACCCTCCCTTATGGGGCGTCCCTTTTCTCTTACGTCGAATGCAATGGCATTGGCGCGTCTGGTTGATGTTGTGTTGAGGTTAAAGTTTACGGCGATGAGGAAGTCGCGTGCGCCCACTGCCGTACATCCGCTGCGTTGCATGGCTTCGTCAATCGGTCTGGTTCCGAAGTCGGGTTGTCTGCCTTCCGTTGATATTTTCTCGGCAAGCGCCTCATATTCGCCCTCCCTGCATACGGCAAGATTCTTGCGTTCGGGGGTAAAGGCGGCCGCCTCATAACAGTAGCAGGGTATCTGCAGTTCGTCGGCGATACGTCTGGCAAGCGAGCGTGCAAGTTCGGCGCATTCTTCGAGTGTTATTCCTGAAACGGGAATTATTGGCAATACGTCCGTTGCTCCCATTCGCGGATGGGCTCCATGATGTTGTCGCATGTCAATGAGTTGTGCCGCCTTGCGCACACTGCGGAAGGCAGCTTCCAGCACCACGTCGGGTTCTCCGACAAAGGTAACAACAGTGCGGTTAGTGGCTTCACCCGGATCGACATCGAGCAGACTCACTCCCTTTACACTTTCTATTTCTGCTGTGATTTGGCGGATAACATCCATGTTGCGCCCCTCGCTGAAGTTAGGAACGCACTCTACAATTTGTTTCAGATTAGCCATATTCCTCCGTGTTTTTGTTTTTATGCAAATGTATACAAAATCTACGAGAATTCAGCTCAAATAATCATCTGATTTTCACCCAAGCAGGGCATTAGCCGAGCACAAGCGGATAAATATTTGATTTTACAGTCTTTTTTTTTAGATTCATCTGTGATTCGTCTATCTGTGTGCCGGATTGCAACCGCTTTGGCGAAGACATAGCGGGCTATGTTGGAAACAAAAAAACCGCATTATGAGAGTCTCCGTCCGATGATCCGACATAATATTGCCTTAGAGATCATCGTCTCTCACAATGCGGTTGAGGTTTTATTGCCGGTTATTTGGCAAGCAACTTGTAGTATTCTACAGCACCGAGCAGGAAGCATCCCACACCATAGTCATCAAAGTCGGGAACCTTGTCGTAAGTTACGGGCTGACCTGCCGATGGGTCTTTGCCTGTGCCCTGCACATATCCGAGGAAGCCGTCGTTATGTACGGCATCCTTCACCATTGCCGTCCATGCCTTGTCGGCTATGGGGCGATATATTTTCTCTTTCAGATATCCTTTCTGCAGTCCCCAACTTATGCCGTAGAGGAAGAGTGCCGTGCCGGTAGTCTCCTTTCCGCCGTAAGTGATGGGCGAAACCAGACTAACATTCCAGAATCCGTCCTCACGCTGGCACTTCGCCAAGCCCTCACACATCATGAGGAAGTCCTTCTTTACCTCTTTATATATTTTATCTTTAGGCGAAAGTTGGTCCATCACTCTTACGAGAGCAGCCAGCACCCATCCGTTGCCGCGTGACCAATAGCAATCTTTTCCGTCTTTTTCCTTATATGGAGGCACATAGTCGGCATCGCGCCACCACAATCCGTCAGCCTCGTTGAACAGTCCGCCGCCACACTCGTTACGGCTCCAGCGGTACATCTTCATGCCATGCTCCATGTAAGAGCGGTCGCCCGTAATCTTATACATCTGGGCATATATCGGCATTGCCATCTGTATGGCATCTATCCATGTCCAATAGCCAATCTTTTCTTCAGCCATCTGCCCTTGCAGATTCTCGCGTATGGGGCGCAACATGGCAGAATCGCCTGTCATGACGAAACGGTCAAGGTATGTCTGTCCGCAACACTGGTCGTCGGCGTCACGCGTCTTTATGCCGTTGCGTGGCGTCCACTTGTGGAAGTTTGCCCACGTGTCGGTGTAGTCAATATAACGCTGCTGCTTGTCTACCGAATAGAGTGCCATCAGCCCCTCATAGTATACGGCGCGTGTCCACAAGTTGCTCGGACGCACACGCTTCACGTTGGTAGGTTCCGTGGGGTCGGCATACTTTGCCATGAAGTAGTCGTTTACGTTACGTGCCACATTGAGCACGTTGCTCTGTGCCTCATTCTGCGCATACGATGAAGTTGCCATCGCTGCACACATTAGTAGTGTGATTAGTTTTTTCATCTTAGTAAATTGGTTATTAGCTTCTGCAAAGTTAAACAAAAAACTGAGAAAGATAGCAAAACAACGGAATAATTGCTATTTAGCGCAATCGTCAATTAGAATGTAGAAGAGTAAAATTATAGCTTCGTCTGCTTGTGCCTACATAATGTCGAATGGGTATTACGTGCAGAAAAACACACATTACGCATTATATGGTATCGAAAAGGTATAGAAATAATACGGCAACGAAGCCATTAAAGGGGTAAAAATTTGTTGGTTTGAGCATTTTTGTATATTTTTGCAAACATTTGAAATCATAATACATATATAATAATGTATAGAAGTAAAACATGTGGAGAGCTTCGTCTCTCCGATGCCGGCAGCAACGTGACCCTCGCAGGATGGGTACAACGCAGCCGCAAAATGGGAGGAATGACATTTGTCGATCTGCGCGACCGCTATGGACTTACGCAGCTTGTTTTTAACGAAGCCACAGACAGCGCTCTCTGCGAAAGAGCCAACAAACTCGGACGCGAATACTGCATACAGGTGACGGGCACCGTTAGCGAGAGAGAAAGCAAGAACAAAAACATTCCAACAGGAGATATCGAAATTATCGCCAGAGAACTGAATGTACTGAGCGAAAGTATCACACCGCCCTTCACCATCGAAGACAATACAGATGGAGGCGATGACATCAGAATGAAATATCGCTATCTCGACCTCAGACGCCCCGCAGTAAGAAACAATCTCGAACTGCGCCACCGCATGACCATACTAATACGCAACTTCCTCGACTCTAAAGACTTCATTGAGGTGGAGACTCCTATACTTATAGGCTCCACGCCCGAAGGCGCACGCGACTTTGTGGTGCCCTCAAGAATGAATCCGGGACAGTTCTATGCTCTGCCACAAAGTCCGCAGACACTGAAGCAATTACTCATGGTGAGCGGATTTGACAGATATTTCCAGATAGCAAAATGTTTCCG
The DNA here is from genome assembly GCA_947072805.1 of uncultured Prevotella sp. Taxonomy (GTDB): domain Bacteria; phylum Bacteroidota; class Bacteroidia; order Bacteroidales; family Bacteroidaceae; genus Prevotella. The sequence continues at coordinate 7,102 of CAMTJK010000023.1, read as the reverse complement.
CGATGAGGACCTGCGCGCCGACAGGCAGCCGGAATTCACACAGATAGACTGCGAAATGAGTTTCGTAGAGCAAGATGATGTGATAGACTTGTTTGAAGACATGGCAAGACACCTGTTCAAGGAGGTGCGCGGCGTGGAATTGCCGGCCAAACTGCAGCAGATGACATGGCATGAGGCTATGAGACGTTTCGGAAGCGACAAACCTGACCTGCGCTTTGGCATGGAATTCGTGGAACTTATGGACGTACTGAAAGGCACCGGAACGTTCCCCGTGTTCGATACTGCCGAATATATAGGCGGCATATGCGTGCCCGGATGTGCCAACTACACACGCAAACAGCTCGACCAGCTGACAGACTTCGTAAAACGCCCGCAAGTGGGAGCCAAAGGTCTTGTATACGTAAAATATAACGAAGACGGAAGCGTGAAGTCAAGCATCGACAAATTCTACACGCCGGAGACATGGCTGGCTCTGAAAGAAAAAATGGGAGCAAAGGACGGCGACCTCGTTCTCATTCTCTCCGGAGATAAAGCCAACAAGACACGTACACAACTCTGTACACTGCGCCTCGAAATGGGAGACCGCCTCGGACTGCGCGACAAGAACAAATTTGAATGTCTGTGGATTGTAGACTTCCCACTCTTTGAATGGAGCGACGAAGAGCAAAGGCTCATGGCTACACATCATCCGTTCACCATGCCCAACCCCGACGACATTCCACTGCTCGACGAACACCCCGAACAAGTGAGGGCTAAAGCCTACGACTTCGTTTGCAACGGTATAGAGGTTGGCGGCGGAAGCCTCAGAATACATGACGGAAAACTGCAGGAAAAGATGTTCCGCATTCTCGGATTCACACCCGAACGCGCCATGGCACAATTCGGCTTCCTTATCAACGCTTTCAAATATGGAGCTCCTCCCCACGCCGGTCTCGCCTTCGGCCTCGACCGCTTTGTAAGCATCATGGCAGGACTCGACTCCATACGCGACTGCATCGCCTTCCCGAAAAACAACAGCGGAAGGGATGTAATGCTCGATGCACCGGGCGAACTTGACCCGAAACAGCTCGAAGAATTGCAGTTACGCGTTGATTTACATCAAGAATAAACGCCTTTTTCTTTAAAAGCCCTGATAATCATCAATTTAATGCGAATATTTTTTTGCTGAAAACAAAAAAACACATAATTTTGCAAGCGAAATGATAGAAACGAATGATTATTCATTCAATTTGAGTATTATTTTTCATTATTATGGCAGAAAAGAAAACGACAAAGAAGGAAACAGCTGTTAAGGCTGCAGAGCCCAAGAAGGCTCCCGCAAAGAAGACCGTGGCAGCAAAGAAAGCAACACTCGTGCTCAACGCAGAGAATGTTGGCTTTAAGGCAGGAGATGTTTATCAGGCATTGGCAGCAGCAGAAAAAGCACTTAGCATCAAGGAAATCGCTAAGGCTGCAAACATCAGCGAAGAAGAAACTCTGCTCGGTATGGGCTGGCTCTTCAAGGAAGGCAAAATCATTCAGGCTGAAGACAAAATTGTATTGGCTTAATTTTTGAATGTAAAATACTAAAAGGCCGGTAACACATAACGTTTTACCGGTCTTTTTTTGTAAACAGCAAATAAAAACCAATGGAATACGGCAGACAAATACTGGCAATCCTATCGGAAACAGGAGAGCAAGGGATAAGCGTGCAGAATCTCGCCACACATATCTACAACCGGAACTGCACTCTCTTCTCCACTCCCGACCTTACCGAAATACACAAAGCCGTACAACAGTTTCTGCTGCGAAATTCAAAATCACGACAAGCTCTCGTCGAAAGGACCGGAAAACGAGGATACTACCGACTGAATACCAACAACTCGGATGACGCAAAACAACTTATGCTTGAGTTTCAGGAAAACAAACAAGAAGACACAGAAGTAGCACCAACTACCCCACCCGACTTGTCACTCGACTTGTTTCCATAAACCTTACACAGCTATACCATTATATATAGCAGACAATCCACACCATAATTGCCTTTCCCCTCAATACTTACTGCCATTCTTCATTATGCGAATTTGCATAATCACACCTGCAACAACGCAACAGCCGCCGAGAAAAAGGCGCACATTCACACTGCCATTATGCGGAAGCATGCACGACAAAAGCGTAAGCACGCCAGCAAATATCAGGAAAAGACCCGAAAAGCACTTGTATTTCTTCATCAAATCACGTTATTTCGCGGCAAAATTAGTAAAATAATTTGGCAGAGTCAAGAAAAAGGAGTACCTTTGCACCGCAATTTTGCAAATAACTATTTATTTTTATTCAAAACAGTATGAATCAATACGAAACCGTTTTCATTTTGACTCCCGTTTTGTCTGATGATCAGATGAAGGAAACGGTCGCTAAATTCAAGAAGGTTCTCACCGATAATGGTGCAGAAATCCTGAACGAAGAGACCTGGGGATTGAAGAAAATGGCTTATGCTATCCAGAAGAAATCCACAGGCTTCTACTGCTTGGTGGAATTCAAGGCAGAGCCAACAATCGTGAAAACTCTCGAAGTTGCTTACCGCCGCGACGAGAAAGTAATCCGTTACATGACAGTGAAACTCGACAAGTATGCTGCACAGTATGCTGAAAAGAGAAGAAGCAAATTAGGTAAAAAAGAGGAGGCTTAAGCTATGGCACAAGAATCAGAAATCAGATATTTGACTCCACCGTCAGTGGACACAAAGAAGAAAAAGTATTGCCGTTTCAAGAAGAGCGGAATCAAGTATATCGACTACAAGGATCCTGAATTTTTGAAGAAATTCCTCAACGAACAGGGAAAGATTCTTCCTCGTCGTATCACTGGAACTTCACTGAAATATCAGCGCCGAGTAGCTCAGGCTGTCAAGCGCGCACGCCAGATAGCCCTTCTGCCGTACGTAACAGACTTGATGAAATAATAAGGAGGAGACAGACATGGAAATTATACTGAAAGAAGATATTATCGGTCTGGGATTCAAGAACGATATAGTGAACGTGAAATCCGGTTACGGTCGTAACTATCTCATCCCTACAGGCAAAGCTGTTATCGCTTCTCCGTCAGCAAAGAAGGTTCTCGCCGAGAATCTGAAGCAGCAGGCTCACAAGCTCGCTGCCATCAAGGCTGATGCAGAAAAGAAGGCAGAGGCTCTCAACGGCGTAGCTCTCACTATCCCCGTTAAGGTTAGTGCTACCGGCGTTACATACGGTTCTGTAAATGCAGCTCACGTTGCTGAAGAACTGAAGAAGCTCGGTCACGACATCGATCGCAAGATTATCGTAATGCGTGACATCAAGACTGTCGGTGACTTCGTTGCTACAATCCACTTCCACAAGGAGGTAACTGTTGAAGTTCCTGTAAAGGTTGTTGACGAAAATGCCAAGGCTGAAGCTCCTGTAGAGGAAGCAAAAGAAGCAGTTGAAGCACCTGTTGCAGAAGAAACTGTTGCCACAGAAGTTGAAGAAACTCCCGCTGCAGAATAATCAGCTGTAAAGCACATCATATTTTATTATACAATTAATCCCGGTTACACTGCGTGACCGGGATTTTTTTATCATAAGCCACACTTATATACGTGTCTGGAATTAACGTCATACTACTCTCATTAGCATTTAAACAACGTATATGAAGACTGCAAACAGCCGATAAAGACACGAGGGAAACTAAGAAAAGAGCAATGGAAACGATAAAAAGACACGAGGGAAACTAAGATAAATGCGTGTGAAAAGGGGAGAAAAAGGCTTGGAAGTATAAGAGTGGAACGAACTGTAATGAGGAATAACGCAAGCAGCTCCGTTGGAGACGAAACTTCAACGGAGCTGCTTTTTATGTAAAATCAAGCTTTTGAAACAGACTTGATTCTATATTTGTATATCGGCATTACTTTGTATAGAGAGCAACGATTGTCTCGTATTTCTCCTGCTTGCCGCTGGTCTGCTTGGGCTCTTCAACCTTCTTGCCGTACTCGTAAATCTGCTCAAGGCTCAGTTTGCCGTCCTCAAAGTCCTTACCAATACCGCTGTCGAAGCTTGCGTAACGCTCTTTCAGCATTGCGGGCAGTTCGCTTTCCTCGATAATGGCAGCAGCATTGAGAAGGGCGCGTGCCATTGCATCCATACCGCTGATGTGAGCGATGAAGATGTCCTCGGGATCTGTCGAGTTACGACGCAGTTTTGCATCGAAGTTTGAACCGCCTGTGCCCAGACCGCCGTTGCGGATAACCTGGAGCATAGCCTGTGTCAGTTCGTAGTTGTCTATCGGGAACTGGTCTGTATCCCATCCGTTCTGTGCATCACCGCGGTTTGCGTCGATAGAGCCGAGCATGCCGTTGTCTACAGCAACAGCCAGTTCGTGCTCGAAGGTGTGACCTGCCAAAGTGGCGTGGTTTACTTCGATGTTCACCTTGAAGTCCTTGTCGAGACCGTTGGCGCGGAGGAATCCTATTACAGTCTCCGTGTCTACGTCATACTGATGCTTTGTGGGCTCCATCGGTTTCGGTTCGATGAGGAAAGTGCCCTTGAATCCCTTTGCACGAGCGTAGTCGCGTGCTGCGGTAAGCATCTTTGCAAGGTGGTCCTTCTCGCGCTGCATCTGAGTGTTGAGCAAGCTCATGTAGCCCTCTCTTCCACCCCAGAACACATAGTTCTGTCCGCCGAGCTTTATTGTTGCGTCGATAGCGTTCTTTATCTGTACGCCTGCACGTGCAACGACGTCGAAGTCCGGGTTTGTGGCAGCACCGTTCATATAGCGCTTGTTTCCGAATACGTTAGCCGTACCCCAAAGCAGCTTCAGTCCGGTTTCAGCCATTCTTTCCTTTGCGTAGTCGGTAATTGCTTTCATGCGAGCCTCATACTCCTCTACTGTAGCGCCCTCTTCAACGAGGTCGGTATCGTGGAAGCAATAGTACTCGATGCCCAGCTTCTGCATTATTTCGAAGCCGGCGTCCATCTTGTCCTTTGCACGCTGAACGGCACATTCTGCCTTGTCCCACTCATAGCTGCGTGTCTGACCGCCAAACTGGTCTCCCGATGCGCCGCCGAGTGTGTGCCACCAGGCCATTGCAAAGCGCAGCCATTCTTTCATGGTCTTTCCCATAACCACCTGCTCGGGGTTGTAGTAGTGGAAAGCCAATACGTTCTTACTCTCTGGTCCTTCGAAAGGAATCTTTCCTATTTGCGGAAAATACTCTTTTGCCATAATCTATTTTTTTTAAAGGTTTAAATATTATTCTGTCTGTTAAGTGCATCTTTCCATCGTGCATATGCGTTCAGATAGTCGGCGCGATGAGCTTCGTCCGGTTCTATCACCTGCAGCTTGTCGAGTGTAGCGAAAGCCTCGTTGTTGTCCTTGTATATTCCGGCTCCTATTCCCGCTCCCTTGGCTGCTCCCACGCTGCCGTCGGTATCATACAGTTCTATGGTTGCTCCGCTTACTCCTGCAAGTGTGTCGCGGAAGAGCGGGCTCAAGAACATGTTTGCCTTTCCGGCGTGAATCTTGTGTATGTCCATACCCATTTGCTGCATCACCTCCATGCCGTAGCAGAAACTGAACACTATACCTTCCTGTGCAGCCCTTACGATGTGCGCCTTTGTATGCTTGTTGAAGTTGATGCCGTTTATCGAGCATTCTATCTCCCGGTTTTCGAGCACTCGCTCGGCTCCGTTTCCGAACGGAATCACTGTTACGCCCTCGCTGCCTATGGGCACATTGTCCGTGAGCACATTCATGTCGGCATAGCTTATACCTTCGGGAGCCACCGTGCGGCGCACCCAGGCGTTTAATATTCCCGTGCCGTTTATGCAGAGCAGCACACCGAGGCGTGTCTGCTCGTCGCTGTGGTTCACATGTGCAAACGTGTTCACGCGGCTCTTCTTGTCGTAGTTCACATCGCCCAGCACTCCATACACTACGCCCGACGTGCCTGCCGTCGATGCTATCTCGCCCGGGTTGAACACATTGAGGCTCAGCGCATTGTTAGGCTGGTCGCCGGCTCGGTATGTTATGGGCGTGCCCTCCTTCAGTCCTGTCTCGGCGGCAGCTTCTGCCGACACCTGTGCCTGTACGCTGAACGTGGGCACTATGTCGGATATGAGCGAGCTGTCAAATCCGTAGTAGTCCATAAGGAAGTCTGCCACCTTGTTGTTCTTGAAGTCCCAGAACATGCCCTCGCTCAGACCGCTCACGGTAGTGTTTGGCGTGCCGCTTAGGCGCAGTGCGAGATAGTCTCCCGGCAGCATTATCTTGAATATCTTACCATATAGCTCCGGCTCGTTCTCTTTTACCCACGCCAGCTTGGCTGCCGTGAAGTTGCCCGGAGAGTTGAGCAGGTGGCTAAGGCACTGTTCTGCTCCCAGGTCGTGGAAAGCCTTTTCGCCATAGGGCACGGCGCGCGAGTCGCACCATATTATCGACGGGCGCAGCGGCTTCAGGTTCTTGTCTACGCACACCAGTCCATGCATCTGATAAGATATGCCGATGGCTTTTATATCCTCGCCTTTCACGCCTGCTTCTGTCATTATCTTGCGCAAGCTTAGCTTGGCGTTGTCCCACCACATCTGCGGGTCCTGCTCCGCCCATCCGGCTTTCACTGCCAGTATGGGGGCTTCGCGTTCCGGATAGAAGGCCGATACCACACACTTGCCGTTATCTGCATTTACCAATGATGCCTTGACCGAACTGCTCCCGACATCAAATCCCAATAAATATCTGTTTGCCATATACTAACTTGGTTTTTTCACTTATATATATTACGTACAATATGGCAATTTCCCCCAAACATTTTAGTTGTTTTCGGCTTATTGTCAAGAAAATCTTACGGGAAATATCCACCACGAACCGCACTGCGAAATAACACGTATAACATTTATTTACTTTTATGAAAAATGTTTACTTTAACGTGTGTTAATAGGCATCCAAATCTCGATTTGTAACCTACGACGCGAAATTTGGCGTTTTTACTCTCAAATAGGGAGCGCTGATAGTCAGCAAGTTACGCGTTTTGCGATTTAATACCATTTCATCGGTTTACGATTACGTACGTTAGCTCATTGCGATATAGCTTTTACGGCATCGCGATATCGTCGAA
>CAMTJK010000022.1 GCA_947072805.1 uncultured Prevotella sp. | reverse complement strand
CCACTTTTCTACCGTATTAAATGCAAATAATTGGTAATCAATCACTTCTAAATACGATCAATGTAAAGGCTTGATCTCTGTTGTCATACCAAATTCTGTGACGAGCATAGGGGTATATGCTTTCAGAGACTGTACCAACTTGACCTCTGTGACTATTGGTAATTCTGTGAAGAGCATAGGGAGGGGTGCTTTCTCAGGCTGTAAAGGCTTGATCTCTGTTACCATACCAAACTCCGTGAAGAGCATAGGGTATTTTGTTTTCAATGGCTGTTCATGTTTAGAGTCAATATCGGTAGCTTCAGACAACGAGATATATGATTCCCGAGACGACTGTAATGCCATAATTGAGAAAAGCAAGAATACCTTGATTGCTGGATGTAAGAATACCATTATTCCCAATTCTGTGACGAGCATAGGTGGGGGTGCTTTCTCTGGCTGCTCCGGCTTAACCTCCATTACCGTACCAAACTCCGTGACGAGTATAGAGAAGTATGCTTTCTCTCACTGCTCCGGCTTAACCTCCGTCACTATTGGTAAATCTGTGACAAGCATAGGGGAATATGCATTTGCATTTTGTTCTTCTTTAGAAGACATAATCAGTTTTGCTGTAACACCACCTGCCTGTTCTTCATACGTATTTTACAATTACAATGTTGATACGCAGGCATGTACATTGAAGGTGCCGGAGGAATCTGTTGATTTGTATAAATCTGCTTATGTATGGAAAGATTTTTATATCGTCGGATTTACTTCGGGTATAGACAATGCTGGAATTAACGCTGCGCCGGAGATAGTTGTAAGGGATGGCGCAATATATGTTGATGGTTGTCCTGTTGGAACGGTTCTAGAAGTGTATGACGCCAACGGCAAGTGTGTACGCAGTGCTGTAGGTGGCACTGTTACCGGACTTCCCCACGGCTTGTATATAGTAAAAGCTGGCAAGCTGCAGAAGAAGCTTGTCTTATAACAAAATATTTACGTTTGATATTAGTTTTATTCGTTTAAGGAACGTGTGAAAAACAGGGCGGCTTCCATCAAATAGAATCCGCCCTGCTTATAATTCTATGTTACTAAAGGACATCGTTTTGATGTATTATTCCCAATCTAATGATATATTGGAGTAAACTTATTATTATCTCAACTTGTTTCTGTTGTAGTGAGGTACTACAATCTTCAGAAAGAATAGCAGCGATACAATACACAAAACAGCACCGTTTATATAAACCATATAGAATGTGAACATCTGTGCAATCACTCCGCTACTTACCACTCCAATACCAATGCCGACATCCCATGCTGTAAGGTATGTACTTGTAGCTGTGGCTCTTCTGTTGTTAGGAGCAAGGTTAATGTATAATGAATTCATTGCAGGAAACATTACCCCAAATCCTGTTCCAAGTAATAATGGTACTGAAAAGAATATTGCCGTTGCCGTGTATATAGAGGTGGGCGTTATGAAACGACAAAGTCCTAAAAGTAGGAAAGCTAAGATTACGGGATAATATCCCCAATGAATGCACTGTGTGATATAGCCTCTATCAACATGTTTGCCGGCTATAATTCTTGATACACCCATACCAAAAGCCATGAGGGTGAAAAAGAAACCTGTTGGAACATCGAGTCCTATTTCATTTGCGTACATTGCTACGAAATTTGTTGTAGCTCCGTAGGGTATGGATAGCAACAACAAAGAAAGGCTCACCGGTATACCTTTTATTAAGACGAATCTGTCAAGAGATAGTATCGGGGAATTGTGTGTACCAGACAACCTCTTGTTCGTATTTTCACATGAGTCGCATGTCTTCGTGAGTGCCAGTCTGGAGGAGGCCGGATTGTTATTTCCAGCTTTCTTCTTTGTTTTTACAGCTGATGCACAGGCAAGTCCGATAACACTTGTTGTCATACCGACAATGAATATATTGTCGTAACTTATTTTTCCATGGAGAAACAATCCCGTCATGGGACCAAGTGCCATGGCAATGTTATTGGTCAGACCGTAATATCCCAGCCCCTCGCCCCGTCTGCTGCTTGGCATGATGTCTACACACAGTGTATTGCCACCTACCGTTACACCCCCGAATGCAACCCCGTGTAATGCACGCAGAATGATGAATAAGAATAAAGTCTTTACTGCGATGTAACTTCCGAATATGGAAATACACATTGCGTAACAGAAAATATAGATTGGTTTCCGTGGAAGTTTGTCCATAAGGAATCCGGAGAACGGTCTTACACACAGACAACTTACAGTATAACAGCTCAATATAGTACCAAGTGCCGCTGTCGGACAATTGTATGTTTCTTTAAGGTAAAACGGTAATACGGGGATAAGTAGCCAAAAACCAAAAAACATAAGGAAATTGGCTGCGAGGATACAGATATAACTTGATGTGAATAGCCTGTCCTTGGGCATCGTCTTACGAGTTCCTTTATTCTAATGTTCCCGAGAAATTAAAACAACAATGCAGTCTGTTTTCATGCCTCGGGAATCAGTTTATCTCGTAAATACTTTAGTTTGCTGCTTCAAATTCTTTCAGGAAGCGAGTATCATTTTCAGAGAACATTCGCAGGTCGCTCACTTGATATTTCAGGTTTGTAATACGCTCTACGCCCATACCAAAGGCATATCCACTATAAACCTTGCTGTCTATTCCGCATTGTTCCAAAACGTTAGGATCGACCATGCCACATCCGAGTATCTCTACCCATCCTGTGTGCTTACAGAATCCGCACCCCTTACCGCCACAGATATGGCATGAAATATCCATCTCGGCGCTTGGCTCGGTAAAGGGGAAATAGCTTGGACGTAGGCGAATCTTTGTGTCATTGCCAAACATCTCTCTTGCAAATGACAGTAATACCTGCTTCAAGTCCGTAAACGAAACATTTTTATCGATATACAAACCTTCCACTTGATGGAAGAAACAGTGTGCGCGTGCAGTTATTGCTTCGTTTCGATAAACACGTCCCGGACAGATGATGCGAATAGGAGGCTGTGACGTTTCCATGACACGTGCCTGTACAGAACTTGTGTGGCTGCGCAGAACGATATTTTTCGTTACGTCATCTGCATTTTGTTCTACAAAGAATGTATCTTGCATGTCACGTGCAGGGTGATCGGCTGCAAAGTTCATTTTGGTGAACACATGAAGATCATCTTCTACTTCCGGTCCGTCAGCGAGAACGAAGCCCATACGTGAGAAAATATCTATTATTTCGTTCTTCACAATTGTCAGAGGATGACGCGTCCCAAGGCGAATCGGGTAGGGTGATCTTGTTAAATCGATGTTTATGTTGTCTGTATCGGATGTTTCAAATTGCTGTTTTAGTGAGTTGATACGTTCTTGAGCCAACTGTTTCAAGGCATTGATTTTCATTCCAATTTCTTTTTTTTGCTCGGCGGGCACATTTCGGAAATCTGCCATCAATGCAGTAATCTCACCTTTCTTGCTAAGGTATTTTAAACGTAGAGCTTCGATTTCTTCAGCATTTGAAGCTTTCAAATCCTTGACTTCTTCAAGAAGATTTTCTATCTTTTCGAGTATCATTTTTAAGCAATAAATGTATAATTCGATGCAAAGGTAACAATTTTTCAATGTAAAGTAATTATAAATCAAAATAAAGTTGTACTTTTGCGCAAATTTGAGAGGCGGACAAAAGTTCGATAAGGTGAAATGAACAGGTTTTTAGCAGTGATTTTCGCGACTGTCTTGTTGATGTTCTCATGTAAAGGCGGCAGAACGGCAAGTGATAATGGCGAAGTTCCGGCAGATTCAACAGACACTATTGAATCGGAAGTTACAGATACTCTTGAACAGTTGATAGAAGAAACTCCTATGCCAAGGGCTGCTGATGAGCTTTTCGACGATTTCTTTTTTAATTTTGCTGCCAATAAGCGATTACAGTCAGAACGCATACAATTCCCATTGCCTGTTGTTACAGATGGAAAGACGGAGTACATTGACAAAAAAGAATGGAAAACCGAGCATTTCTTCATGCGTCAAGGATATTATACATTGATATTTGACAGTCGCCGGCAAATGGATTTAGGGAAAGATACATCTGTAAATCACGTTACGGTAGAGAAGATATTCCTTGATATCAAAACCATACGCCAATTTATCTTTGACAGAGTGAATGGTTTATGGATGATGAAAGCAATAAATGTTATGCCGATATATAAGAATCCGAATGCTTCATTCTTAAAGTTCTATCAGTGCTTTGCCACCGATTCTTTGTATCAATTGCAGAGCTTGGACGAGACAGTACAATTCTCTGCCCCGGATCCGGATGATGACTTTGAACAGATGGAGGGTGTAATAACTCCGGAGACCTGGCCTGCGTTTGCTCCCGAATTGCCCTCTCAGATGATATATAATATCATTTACGGGCAGTATGCTGCCAATGGAAATAGAAAGATATTCGTTATTCGCGGCATTTCCAATGGACTTGAAATGGAGATGACTTTTCTTCGGAAAAACGGGAAATGGCTGCTGACCAAACTTACGACCTGACAATGATAGATTTACAAAACCACGACCTTTTGCCATTAAACACTTTTGGCATAAAGGCGTATTGCAGAAGATTTATAGAGTTTTCAACCGTTGATGAACTTAGAACGCTGGTCTCTGTTCTTACGGAAGCAGACAAGCCCTTGCTCATTCTTGGAGGAGGAAGTAATCTGTTACTTACAAAGGATTTTGATGGCACAGTGTTGCATTCCGCCATACGCGGAACAGAAATTATCTCCAATGGGGAAAAAATTCTTCTGCGGGTTGGCAGCGGAGAAGTTTGGGACGATATTGTCAGCATGGCAGTTGCCCATGGATGGTACGGAATGGAAAATCTTTCTCTGATTCCTGGTGAGGTAGGAGCGAGTGCTGTTCAGAATATCGGAGCTTATGGCGTGGAGGTAAAGGATTTGGTAACTAAGATAGAGGCAGTAGATTTAGATAGTGGTGAAATTGTAACTTTCACAAATTCCGACTGTGATTATTCATACAGATATAGCAGGTTTAAGGGCGAATGGCGTGACCGTTATATGATAACATATGTTACTTACCGCCTATCCACAACTTTCACACCAAATATTGAATATGGAAATATAAAGTCGGAGTTAGCCCGTTTGGGGATATCAAATCCTACAGCAACAGATCTGCGTAATGTGATTATTGATATTAGAAATAACAAATTACCGGATCCGAAGGTGGAAGGTAATGGTGGTAGCTTCTTCATGAATCCTGTTGTGGATAATTGTGTATTTGAACGGATATCCTCACAATATCCGGCAATGCCGCATTACAAGGTAGACGAACAGCATGTTAAGATTCCGGCAGGTTGGCTTATCGAACAATGCGGATGGAAAGGTCGTACCGTGGGGAGGGCAGGGGTGCATTCCAGGCAGGCACTGGTCTTGGTAAACAAAGGTGGAGCAACAGGTAAAGAGATACTGGCTTTGTGTGAAAAGATCAGAGAGGATGTAGTGAAAAAGTTCGGTGTTGAGATAAATCCCGAAGTGAATATCAAATGAGAATTACTTTCTTAGGCACTGGTACAAGTTGTGGAGTACCTATGTTGGGGTGCAGATGCAGTGTGTGTAAAAGCAGTGACAGCAAGGATAAACGCACACGTTGTTCGTTGCTCGTGGAGACTCTTTCTACACGTATACTCATAGATTGTGGTCCGGATTTTCGACAGCAAATGATGGATAAGGAGTTTAGACGCATAGATGGATTGTTAGTTACTCATGCACATTATGATCATATAGGAGGCATAGATGATCTGCGTCCATATTGCAAGTTGGGCAGGATTAAGGTCTATGCAGACTGTACAGCATCAGAAAGTATGCTTCGCACACTTCCATATTGTTTTTACAAAGAAAAATATCCAGGCGTTCCTGATATACAGTTGGAAACTATCAGTCCTCATGTGCTGTTTGATGTCGGTGATATTACGATTCAACCTTTTATTGTTATGCATGGTGATTTGCCAATACTTGGATATCGAATGGGAAGATTTGCTTATATTACAGATATGAAGACCATTGATGATAAGGAATTGGACTATCTAAAAGGTATCGACACGCTTATTGTGAATGCCTTACGTTTTGAGAACCCCCATCATTCTCACCAACTTGTAGATGAAGCTATTGCTTTTTCTAAGAGAACGGGGGCTAAAAGAACTTTTATAATCCATTTATCACACTATATAGGACTGCATGAGGAAGTTAATATTGTGCTTCCTGAAGGATTTGAACTTGCATACGATGGACAGATTGTAGATATAGATTAATGTTAGGTTCTTTGATAGGAACTATATGGGTGATAATCTTGGCTCTGCGAATTTCAATGATGAAGAAAACGCCTAGCGATTCAAGCTGTGTTAAACTAAAAAGTGGAAAATGACGCCGTCTTACATTCTTTTCTGTTTGGACGTCATATTCCACTTATTTATTAATTTAAAAACAGTTCAGTCTTGCTTTAGTTGTTACAAGAACAGCGCTTCTTTAACTTGTCTACGTAAGCATCGATAACAGCAATTGCTGTAATGTTTACCACATCGCGGACGGTAGAACCGAAATCTGTAAAGTGGATAGCCTTGTTCAGACCCATCTGTATCGGACCGATTATTTCTACATCACTATCAAGAGCTTGCAACATCTTGTAACTTGAACGTGCACTGGTAAGGTTGGGGAAAATTAGCGTATTCACATCCTTTCCTTTTAGTTTGTTAAATGGATAGAGTTCGTCGCGTAGTTCTTTGTTTAAAGCAAATCCTATTTGCATTTCGCCGTCAATTAGTAACTCCGGCTCTTCAGCTTGGAGTGCAGCCACTGCATTACGCACTTTGCGTGACCCTTCAGATGTATCAGAACCGAAATTTGAATGACTAATCATCGCTATTGAGGGCTTCTCGTTGAAGAAACAAACAGTCATGGCACTCAATTTCGCCAAATCAACAAGTTCTTCGGTGTTGGGGTTGTTGTTTATGAGTGTGTCTGCAAGGAACAGGGTACCTTTAGGGGAATTGATAATGTGCATTGTTCCGAAATGATTGTATTCCGGACGTATGCCGATAACCTCTTTTGCTACCTTTATTGTATTTGAGTATTTTGTGTATAGACCAGTGATAAAAGCATCAGCCTCACCTGTTTCCACCATCATCATACCAAAGTAGTTACGCTCGAACATCTTGTCGTTTGCCTCTTGGAATGTGTATCCATCACGCTGACGTTTTTCAGTAAGGATTCGTGCATATTTTTCGCGACGTTCGGCTTCTCTGTCATGACGTAGGTTTATTATCTCTATACCATCAAGTGATAGTTCGAGTTCCCTGGCAAGCTTCTCAATACGCTCATCATTACCTAAAAGTATAGGTTGGCATATACCTTCAGCCTTAGCTTGTACGGCAGCTTTAAGCATGGTCGGGTGAATGCCTTCTGCGAACACAACACGTTGTGGATGATTCCGTGCTGTATCGTATAGTTTTTGTGTAAGTTTCGTCTCTTGTCCGAGTAATTCTCGCAGATGATTTTTGTATGATACCCAATCGGTTATTTTTTTTCTTGCAACTCCACTTTCTATGGCTGCTTTTGCTACGGCAGCGCTTACTTCAGTGATAAGACGAGGATCAACAGGCTTGGGAATAAAATAATCAGGTCCGAATGTTAGATTATTTACGTGATATACATCATTTACAACGTCGGGTACCGGTTGCTTAGCCAAATCGGCAATGGCAAGAACTGCTGCCATTTTCATTTCTTCGTTTATGGCAGTTGCGTGAACATCAAGTGCTCCACGGAATATGTAAGGGAATCCGATTACGTTGTTTATCTGATTGGGATAATCAGAACGACCTGTAGACATAAGTACGTCTGGCCTGCTTGCCATGGCATCTTCGTAACTTATTTCTGGAACCGGATTGGCGAGGGCAAAAACTATCGGTTGTTTGGCCATCGAACGTATCATGTCTTGTGTAAGTATGTTACCTTTGGATAATCCAACAAATACATCGGCATCTTTTATGGCTTCTTCCAATGTGTGTATATCTCGTCTGTCGGTAGCAAAAAACTTCTTTTGTTCTGTAAGATTCGGTCGGTCACTCGTAATAACCCCTTTGGAATCAAGCATTACAATATTCTCTTTTCTAGCTCCCAATGCCATATAGAGCTTTGTGCAGGAGATAGCAGCAGCGCCTGCACCATTTACGACAATCCTAACATTCTTGATATCTTTTCCGTTAACTTCCAGGGCGTTTTTCAGTCCGGCTGCAGAAATGATGGCTGTACCATGCTGATCATCGTGCATGACAGGAATATCAAGGCTTTTTTTCAGTCTTTCCTCTATGTAGAAACATTCGGGCGCTTTGATGTCTTCAAGGTTGATTCCTCCGAATGTAGGTGCTATCTTTTCAACCGCCTCACAGAATTTTTCGGGGTCTTTTTCGTCTACTTCAATATCAAAGACATCAATACCTCCGTAAATTTTGAATAGTAATCCTTTTCCTTCCATTACAGGCTTGCCACTAAGTGCTCCTATATCACCAAGTCCAAGCACAGCTGTTCCATTGCTTATTACGGCAACGAGATTACCTTTATCAGTGTATTTATAAGCATCGTTAGGACTCTGTTGTATCTCAAGGCATGGATATGCAACTCCGGGGGAATAAGCTAGACTTAAATCAGTTTGTGTACGATAGGGCTTTGTTGGTTTTACTTCTATCTTTCCTGGTTTTCCGTTCTCGTGATATTCAAGTGCGGCTTCTTTTGATATTTTTACCATATTTGTATTATTTGTTATTGTTATTTCCAGTTGTAACGGTTCTTATGTTTGTCTATTTACCTATTAAATTTAGAAACGCAAAGTTAGCAAAAACAAATCGATTATGGTATTTTTTTTTAGAATTTTAGTAACTTTGCAACAGAAACTGATTAGATATGCAAGAAATAAAGAATATTTCATTCTACAGGCAATCTTTGAAAGATAGAATTCTTGATACGTCCATGATTTTATTTGCAGAAAAGGGAATAAAAGCGGTAAAGATGGATGACATAGCTACGCGGTTGTCTATTTCGAAAAGAACGCTTTACGAAATATATAAAGATAAAGAAGGGCTATTGTTTGAGGGAGTAAAGAAATACCATTCCATAAGACGTGAAAGGGTGAGACAGGTGGCTCATAACAATAGTAATGTTATAGAGGTAATTCTTTTTGCATACAGAGAGCAGGTTGAGGCATTCAGATTAACAAATCCATTGTTTTATTCGGATATGGAACGGTATCCTAAAATTGTGAAGTACTTTGAGGAGGAGAACAAAAGTACCCGCTCTTTATTCCTTGATTTTCTCAGAAGAGGAGTAGATGAAGGGTACTTTCGCGATGACATAAATTACGAACTGATTGCTCATATGTTTGAAGCATTAGGAAAATATATTATGTCAAATCAACTGTATAGCAAATATACAATAGAGGATCTGTTTATGAATATCTTGTTTGTTTCTTTGAGAGGATTCTGTACTGAACGTGGCTCTGTGCTTCTTGATCACCATCTGAACAGTAAATAAGAACGATATTTATTTGTATAAATAACGCTTTATACTTTTTTTGGGAGTCTTTTCAAACTCTTGTTGATATATTTCTATTTCTGATATCTTCTCATAGGCAGGTAAAATTTCGTTGATTTCTTTCCTGTTTTGCTCCATTATATTCTTCAAATCACCATCGTTAAATCCCATATTCTTTGCTTCTTCAAAATCAGGGTATACAAGAGCAACGAGCTTTTCACCTCGCTGAACAACAATACTTTCAATAATCATTGTCATTGAATTGATTTTGTCCTCAATTTCTTCTGGATAGATGTTTTGTCCATTGGAGCCTAGAAGCATGTTTTTTGAGCGCCCTTTTATGAATACGTTTCCTTCTTTGTCCATCGTGCCAAGATCACCTGTATGATACCATCCGTCTTTGTCAAGAGCAAGTGATGTCGCTTCTTCGTTCTTGTAGTAACCAAGCATTACGTTGAGACCGCGCGCAAGTATTTCACCTGGAATGGTTTCTGGATTATTGCTATCTATTCTTACTTCCATGTGAATAACAGGACGTCCACAGCTCCCAGGTTTGAAAGTTTTGTAATCTGAATAGCATATTATTGGCGCGCATTCTGTAGCACCATATCCTACAGTATATGGAAAGTCTATTCGTTTTAGGAATGATTCGATTTCTTGGTTGAAGGCAGCTCCGCCGACTATGATTTCGTAGAAATTGCCACCGAAAGCATTTATCACTTGCTCGCAGATTTTTTGTTCTACTTTTCTGTTGATTACAGGCATGTTCAGTAAAAGTCGCATACGGTTGTTCTGTATTTTCGGAAACACACGCTTGCGGATTATTTTCTCAATAACCAAAGGCACAGCAATGATGATTGACGGCTTGATTTCAGAGAACGCTTGTGCTATGATTGCCGGTGATGGTATTCTAGTCAGATAGTATATATGGCAGCCATATAAGAATTCAAATAAAAATTCGAATGCCATTCCATACATATGTGCCATTGGCAGAATGCTGATGATGCGGTCTTCCGATTTGATAACCTTACCTAATACACTGACAGCAAAGTCGTAATTGCTCCATAATGAGCGATATGGTAGCATTACTCCTTTCGAGAATCCAGTTGTACCGCTTGTGTAATTAATAAGAGCGAGCTCGTTACAATCTTTTTCTTTATAATAATGTACATGCTCTTTTCTGAAATATTTGGGATATTTCTTGCCGAACATTTCGTTGAGATGCTCGCGTGCGTATGTAAGTCTATCTGTACGAGATACGGCTAATGAATAGTCCGGAATATTGATAATTCCTTCTAAGTCTGGCATTTTTGTTGCATCTATTATTGTTGCAACGACATCACCGACAAACAATAGTTTTGCACCACTATGATTCACGATGTTGTGAATTTGTTCGGCAGTAAACTCATGGAGTATGGGAACCGCGACAGCTCCGTAGGTAAGTGTTGCCAGGAATGCAACAGCCCAATTTGCACTATTACGTCCGCACAATGCAATCTTGTCTCCTTCTGTTACTCCACTGTTCTCAAATAATATATGTAGCTTTTCTATTTTTCTTGCTACATCATGGTATTGTAGCGTGGCGCCTTTATAATCTGTAAGAGCGTCAAGATTCCAGTGTTCGGTAATGCTTGTTTCTATTATTTCATTGAAACTGGGTATTGTTTCCATATATTTAGAATTTAAGATCTTTATATAGGTATCTTTTTATACTCTTCTTCGGAGTTTTTGCAAATTCTTCTTTGTGTAGTTTTATTGATGATAATCTGCAATAAACTGGTAGTGTTTCGTTTATTTCCAGCCTATTCCTTTCCATTATTTGTTCAAGATCTTCAGTTGTAAAGCCCATTGCCTTTGCTTCTTCCAAATCAGGATAGACCAGTGCTACAAGTTTATCGCCGTTTTGAATTATCAGACTTTCGCTAATCATTGCCATGGAGTTGAGCTTGTCTTCTATTTCTTCTGGATATATGTTCTGTCCGTTGGCTCCCAATAGCATATTTTTAATTCTTCCTCTTATAAACACATGGCCATCAGAACTCATTGTTCCCAAATCACCTGTATGATACCAACCGTCAGAATCAAGAACTTCATTCGTTGCTTCAATGTTCTTGTAATATCCTAACATAACGTTCATTCCTTTAGTAATGATCTCTCCAGGAATGTTTTCAGGGTCTTGACTTTTGATTTTTACTTGCATGTGACTAACCGGTGTACCGCAACTTCCAAGAATGAAATCGGAATAGTCACTGAATGTGATAAGTGGGGCACATTCTGTCGCGCCATATCCCATAGTGATGGGGAAATCTATGCTTTTGAGGAAACTTTCAACTTCTTGATTGAGGGGGGCACCTCCAACAATCACTTCATATGCATTGCCTCCAAAAGCTTTGCAAACCTGTTCACAGATGCGCTGTTTTACTTTTTTATTTATTACGGGCATATTCAACAACAGTTTCATTCTGTTGTTTTGTATGAGTGGGAATACTTTCTTTCTGATTATCTTTTCTACGATAAGTGGAACAGAAATTACTATAGCTGGTTTTATGTCTGCAAAGGCCTGGGCGATGACAGCTGGGGAAGGAAGGCGTGTTAGAAAATAAAGATGGCAACCATGACAGAATGAGAAAATAAACTCTACAGCCATTCCGTACATATGTGCCATCGGAAGAATGCTTAGAGTGTTGCTACCGGATTTGACGTGTTTTCCTATGGCGTTTAAACAAAAGTCAAGGTTACCCCACAGTGCTCTGTAAGGCAACATTACACCTTTAGAAAAGCCAGTAGTGCCGCTTGTGTAATTAATCAAGGCGAGTTCTTCCTCCTGATCAATATGATAATGAACGTGCTCTGCTCTAAAAGCCTTCGGGTATTTCTTGCCGAACAACTCGTTTAGGTGTTCTCTTGCGTAATCAAGTTTCTCGGAGCGGGAAATCATAAGCGAGTAATCGGGTATATTTATGATGCCTTCTAACGCCATCATCTCGCTTGGATTTATGACTTTGGCCACTACATCGCCAACAAATAATAATTTGGATTCGCTGTGATTTACAATATTATGAATCTGTTCGGCATTGAATTCATGTTGTATAGGTACGGCTACCGCCCCATAGGTAAGTGTTGCAAAAAAAGCAACAGCCCAATGCGCACTGTTTCTTCCGCAAATAGCTATTTTGTCACCAGGAAGGACACCACTATTTTCAAACAGTATATGAAGTTTCTCTATTTTTCTTGCAACATCGTGATATTGCAACGTCGCTCCTAAATAATCGGTGAGGGCATCAAGTTGCCAGTTGTCCTTTATACTTTTTTCAATGTAATAATTGAAACTATTGTTAGCTTTCATTGCACAAATTTCAAAAGATTGTGCAAAGATATATTATTCCCTGCACATTTCCAAATAAAATGTGCATATTTTATTCATATCTAATTGATTTTGCTGGATGTATGTGGGCAATCATGTAGCTTGGGGCAATTAACACCAACATGCTTATCAATAAAGTGGCAATGTTTATAAGTAAAATCAGAATAATATTCAGTTCCATTGGGGCTGTCTTTACATAATATGTAGACGGATCTAATGATACTATTCCTGTGGTTGTCTGTAAGAAAACCAGTCCAATGCCTAAAATGTTTCCCAACATAAGTCCTCTAACAAGTATAAAAAAAGAAAACCACAGGAATGTTTTACGGATAACCTTGTTATTTGCACCTAATGCTTTAAGTGTACCAATCGTTTGGGTCTGTTCAAGTATGATTATCAAAAGTCCAGAAATCATGGTAAATCCTGCCACACACACCATGAGTATTAGTATTATCCAAACATTTATATCAAGTAGTTCGAGCCATGAAAAGATCTGAGGATAAGATTCATAAATGGTATGTGAAGTGTATGTTTCTCCATACTTGTCTGTCTTACGGTTGATGGCGTTTTCGATATCTTGTATGTTTTTATTAATATTATCGAAATCCTTTACCTGTACCTCGGCTCCGCTATATTGGTCTTTTTCCCATCCGTTTAGTTTTATGGTAGTGTATATGTCTGTAAAGCACAAATTCTTATCAAATTGTGTCATGTTTGTTTCATATATTCCACATATTTTGAATCTACGTGCTCTTACATTCTCGGTTGAAATGAAGTAAGCGAAAATTTTGTCACCTACATTTAGCTTTAGTTTATCGGCTATCATTCTAGATATCAGCAACTTGTTCTGGTTCTCTTTGTCGCTGAATGTTGGTATTTCTCCTTCTGTAATGTTTTGCCTTAAAAATGTAAGATTGTATTCTGGGCCTACACCCTTTAGTACAATTCCATAGAAGTCAGAATCCGTTTTAAGTATTCCTTGTGTTGTTGCAAATCTCTCGATGTGGCCAATACCTTCAACGGACATTAATTTTT
Organism: uncultured Prevotella sp.; assembly: GCA_947072805.1. Taxonomy (GTDB): domain Bacteria; phylum Bacteroidota; class Bacteroidia; order Bacteroidales; family Bacteroidaceae; genus Prevotella. Next base: position 7,175 of record CAMTJK010000022.1, on the reverse strand, counting down.
TTGTAATGCTGTCATCTATACTAATAGGAAGAGGTGTCGGGCTTTGTTGAGTTAGAAGATTTTCTATTTTTATGTGACTGCCGAAACCAATAACTTTATCGCGTATTGTATGTTTGAAACCAATCACGACAGCCACGGTGATAATCATGATTGCCAGTCCTATTGCCACGCCTAATGTGGCAATTCGTATTACGGGGCGACTGACTTTTACGTTATCTCCTGTGTCTTTGTGGATTTTTTTTGCAATAAATAATGGCAGGTTCATTGTGTCAATCTTCGTCTTTACGTCCGGGATATGTTTCAAGAGCTTTCTTTAGCACTATCAGAGCTCTTGTGAGATCTTCTTTGTTTAAGACGTATGCAATACGGACTTGATTGATTCCGGCACCTGGTGTTGTGTAAAATCCGGCAGCAGGAGCCATCATGACAGTCTCTCCCTCGTAATTGAACTCGGAAAGGCACCAGCGACAGAATTCTTCAGAATCATCAACAGGCAACTTAGCAACCGTGTAGAATGCTCCCATCGGAATAGGTGAATATACCCCAGGTATTCGATTGAGACCGTCTATAAGACATTTACGCCGTTCAACATATTCATCATAAACGTCCCGATAGTATTCTTCGGGGGCGTCAAGGGATGCTTCGGCTACAATCTGTCCGATAAGGGGTGGTGATAATCTTGCTTGACAGAATTTCATCACCGCTTTTCTTACATTCTCGTTCTTCGTAATTAGGGCACCTATTCTTATGCCGCATTCTGAATACCTTTTTGATACAGAGTCTATTAAAATGACATTTTGCTCAATACCTTCCAAATGGCAGGCACTGATGTATGGTGAGCCGGTATAGATATACTCTCTGTAAACTTCATCGGAAAATAGATATAAGTCATATTTTTTTACCAAATCTCTGATTTGATTCATCTCTCTTCTTGTGTACAAATATCCGGTAGGATTGTTCGGATTGCAGATCATGATAGCTCTTGTGCGATCATTAATCAATTCTTCAAACTTTTCGACTTTCGGTAAAGAGAAACCTTCTTCTATTGTGGTGGCTATGGTTCGAATTTTTGCTCCGGCAGAAATGGCAAAAGCCATGTAATTAGCATAAGCGGGTTCTGGAACGATAATTTCATCGCCAGGATTAAGACATGACATAAAGGCAAACAATACTGCTTCACTTCCACCGGAAGTAATTATTATGTCATCCGCTGATACATTTATATTATATTTATGGTAATATCCCACCAATTTTTCCCTATAGCTTAAATATCCTTGGGATGGTGAATATTCAAGAATGTTTCGGTTTATATGTTTTAATGCATCTATACCAACCTTTGGTGTTGGCAAGTCCGGCTGACCGATATTTAGGTGATAAACTTTTATTCCACGTTTTTTTGCTGCAACGGCAAGAGGTGCAAGTTTCCTTATAGGAGACTCTGGCATCTCGAGCCCACGAACTGATATTTCCGGCATGTTTATTTGTCTGCTTATGATTCTTGAAGTGCAAATATACACAAAAACATTTACAATGGTGCTTCAATCGAATAAAAAGAATGAAGTTTTAACAGATAACGGTTATGGGCGGATTCCTTCTTACGCTCCTGTCGTCAGTTATCTTTCTGTTACATAAGACATAATCGTGTAGGATATGCCATAGACATTGGCTGTTCTATTACATATAGAAATCTTTCGGGCAATAACAGCATTAATTATGGATGAATTTCGCTTGGCTGGAAGGATTTATTTATACCCATAATGTTGTATTGAGGCATAATGCTTAATAAGGATGTTCTAAGCGCCTGATGATTAGCTTAAAATTACTTAAATGTATCTCTGTTAATAAAAAAAGTAGTACTTTTGAATTCGAAAATAAACGTAAAAGCCTGTCTGAGGTGCTGAAAAGTGCCCTAAACGTAATTTTGAGGAAAATTAATATTGTCAGAGATGATGCCTGTTCGGCATAGTGTGTTGGCAATAAATCTTTATAAGACTGAAATATTTTAGAAACAAATAAAATCCAATGGACCAAACATTAGATCAAGATCGAATTATCAAGATCAATATAGAGGAAGAGATGAAGTCTTCTTATATTGACTACTCGATGTCAGTAATAGTAGCACGTGCTCTTCCGGATGTACGTGATGGCTTTAAGCCTGTGCATCGTCGCATTCTTTACGGTATGATGGGCATAGGTAACGGCAGTGATAAACCATATAAGAAGTGCGCCCGTGTAGTAGGAGAAGTACTTGGTAAGTATCATCCTCATGGTGACAGTTCCGTATATGGTGCACTTGTAAGAATGGCACAAGAATGGAATATGCGTTATACTCTTGTAGATGGACAGGGTAACTTCGGTTCTGTAGACGGAGATTCACCTGCAGCCATGCGTTATACAGAGTGCCGTTTGTCTAAGATGGGCGAACATATCATGGATGACTTGGAAAAGGATACCGTTGATATGGCAAATAACTTTGATGATTCTTTGCAGGAGCCAACGGTTATGCCGACAAAGATACCCAATCTGCTGGTTAATGGCGGTAATGGTATTGCAGTGGGAATGGCAACGAATATCCCGACCCACAACCTTGCAGAGGTGATTGACGGATGCTGTGCTTATATAGACAATCCGGACATTGATACAGATGGCTTGATGCAATACATCAAGGCTCCCGATTTTCCTACTGGTGCATATATATATGGTATACAGGGTGTAAGGGATGCTTATGAAACTGGTCGTGGTCGCATTATAATGCGTGCCAAGGCGGAAATAGAGAGCGGTGATACCCATGATAAAATAGTAATTACAGAGATTCCTTATGGGGTAAATAAGGCTGATTTAGTAAAATACATAGCCGATTTGGCTGTGGAGAAAAAGATAGAGGGTATCAGCTATGTAAACGATGAGTCTGGTAGACAGGGTATGAGAATCGTCGTTGATGTAAAAAGGGAAGCCAATGCAAATGTTATTCTTAACAAATTGTTTAAGATGACAGCCTTACAAAGTTCTTTTTCTGTTAATTGCATTGCTTTAGTTAAAGGACGCCCACGTCTCCTTTCCTTGAAAGATTGTGTTCGCTATTTTGTTGATCATCGTCATGATGTTACTATAAGACGTACTCGTTTTGATTTGAAAAAAGCTCAAGATCGTGCCCATATTCTTCAGGCATTGCTTGTTGCATGTGATAACATCGATGAAGTTGTTCATTTGATAAGGTCTTCAAAGACGCCACAAGAGGCTATTGAAAAACTGCAGATCCGTTTTGATTTTGACGAAGTGCAGGCAAAGGCTATTGTTGATATGCGTCTGGCACAGCTCACGGGTCTTAATATGGATAAGCTGCATAAGGAGTATGACGATTTGCAGCTCCTTATCACACATTTACAGGCAATTCTTGACGATCCGGAGTTGTGTAAACAGGTCATGAAGGAAGAACTACAGGAGGTTAAGGAGAAGTACGGAGATGAGAGACGTACGGAAATAAAGTATTCAAGTGAAGAGTTTAACGCGGAAGACTTTTATCCGGATGATCCTGTTGTCATAACCATAAGCCATCTTGGTTACATTAAGCGCACAGCCTTGTCGGAGTTCCGTGAACAGAGTAGGGGCGGTATTGGAAGTAAGGGTGCAAACACACGTGACGAGGACTTTACCGAGTACATCTATCCTGCCACCATGCACAATACTCTATTGTTCTTTACACAAAAAGGTCGTTGCTACTGGCTCAAGTGTTATGAAATACCAGAAGGAACCAAGAGCTCAAAGGGTAGGGCTATCCAGAATCTTCTCAATATCGAATCTGATGATGCTGTAAATGCGGTATTGAGAATTAAGAAGTTTGATGATGAAGAATTCTTGAAGAGTCATAATGTTGTATTTGCCACAAAGAATGGTATCATCAAGAAAACAAGCCTTACAGCATATAGTCGTCCAAGGACAAATGGAGTAATTGCCATAAATATCGTGGAAGGTGACCAGGTTGTGGGAGTGCGTCTTACTAATGGTAATAACGAACTTATCGTTGCCAATCGTAACGGTCGTGCAATACGCTTCAACGAGCAGGATGTTCGTGTAATGGGACGTGTTTCAACCGGCGTAAGAAGTATGAAGCTCGACGGAGGTGACGATGAGGTTGTTGGTATGGTATGTGTAAATGATCCTCAGACAGAAACCATTATGGTTGTTAGCGAAAACGGTTATGGAAAACGAAGCGAAATTGAGGATTATCGCAAGACAGCTCGTGGTGCGAAAGGCGTGAAGACTTTAAGTATTACAGAAAAGACCGGTCGTCTCGTTGCCATAAAGGTTGTGACAGACGATAATGATCTGATGATTATCAACAAGAGTGGCATTCTGATAAGATTGAAGGTTGCCGATGTCCGAGTTATGGGGCGTGCAACTCAAGGTGTCCGTTTGATAAATCTGACGAAGAAAAACGACACGATAGCAAGTGTTTGCAAAGTGATGAGTTCTACAGATGAAGTCGCTTTGGAATCGGAAATCAATGAAGAAGAGAATCAGGCAAAACAAGACAACTAATTTTTTAATTTATACAACAATGAAAAGATTAACATTTTTGGCAACTTTGGCAGCTATTGCTACCACTGTTTTTGCACAGGATGACCTTGTAAAGCAGGCTCAGAAATTGAGTGACAAGGGCGAGTTTGAAGAGGCTATAAAGGTTATAACCCCAGCATTGACATCAGATCAGACTGCAGACAAGGCGCAGGCGTGGAATACTTTAAGCAATATCTACTATAACAAATTTACTTCTTTAGACAAGATTGGAGCAGAATATAAGGTAAAGCAAAGTGGACCACAGTGCGATTCAACGGAAATGTATAATTCCATTATCGAAGCGTATAAGGCTGCATCAAAGTGCGATGAATATGATAGTCAGCTGAATGATAAGGGAAAAGCAAAACTGAAGTATCGTAAGGAGAGTCAGGAGCGTTATCTAAATGGTCGCTTCCAACTTATCTTTGCCGGACAGTATTTCCATGGAATTAAGGACGATGACAGTGCTTTAAAGGCTTGGGGACTTTATGTAGAAACAGCTAATGACCCTATGTTTACAGGACTGGATATGTCAAATGACCAGAACCGTTCGCTTATAGCCTATTATGCCGGATTGCTTGCATATCAGGCAAAGGATTTCAAGGCTGCAGCAAAATATGCAGAAATAGCAGCACAAGATCCTGAAAGAGCAGCCGATGCAAATGAAATTGTTCTTTTCTCGAAGCGTGATGGCGCAAAAACTGCAGAAGATTCTATCTCTTATGTGAACACTCTGAAGGAATTGCATAAGCAGCATCCGGAGGAAGAAAGATATTTTAATATGTTGCAGAATTATTATGTAGGTACTGGCAACATGAATGAATTGGGTCGATGGGCAGAAGAAGAGATAGCCATGAATGCCAACAACAAGATGGCGTGGGCCTTGAAGGGTGAGGTTGAAATGAATACCCAGAAGTGGGATGAGGCTGTTAAGTCATATCAGAAAGCGGCAGAGATTGATCCTACGTTTGTGCAGGTTATTTTCAACTCAGGTGTATGCCTCAATTCAAAGGCTATTGAGCTTAAGGACAAGTTGGCAGACAAGAATACGGGTGGTCTTACTACAGAGAATGTAAACAAAGTAAAGGCTATTCTGACAGAGGCCAAAGGTTATCTTGAGAAGTCACGTGAGCTTGATCCCTCACAGGAAAAGGTAAAATGGGCTTATCCTCTCTATCAGATTTACTATTCTTTAGGCGACAAGGCTAAGAGTGCCGAAATGGAGGCTTTGTTGGGTAACTAATTTTTTGATTGTTCCGAATGATGAAGAAGCTGATAGTGATAATGCTTCTTTCACAGATAATGATACCGTGCTTGAGAGCTCAGAAGAAGGAGCTTTCTCAAGCACGGTCTTGTCTGAAGAGCGGAAATGATTTGGAAAAGGCAGAGCAGATTCTTGTCGGAACGCTTGCCAAGGATTCTTCCGATAATCATAAAATTAAGGTATATAAACTACTTTATCAAATCGCTCAGAAGCAATACGAATTGGGTAATGAGAAACTGTATCTGAAGGAACCGTACGATACGGCTTTGATATTTAATGTTACCAAGCGTATGTTTGCCCTGGCTGAAACGCTTGATTCTATTGATGCCAGACCCGACAAGAAAGGCAATGTGAAGCCGACTTACAGGCGCAGACATTCTTCCGAGCTTGATGACCATCGTGTCAATCTCTATAATGGAGGGCTTTTCTTTATCAGAAAGTCTGATTTGAAGACAGCTTTCGCTTTTTTTGATGCTTATCTGGACTGCGCCGTGCAGCCTTTGTTCTCGCAATACAGTTATTCTAAGTCTGACAAACGTATGGCACAAGCTGCTTATTGGGCCTCATATTGCGGTCATCGTTTGCAGTTGCCGGAAATGACATTGAAATACCTTGACACGGCTTTTGGAGATACTATACACGAGAAACAACTTTTGTACTATGCGGCAGAAGCATACAATGCCAATGGTGACTTAAAGAATTACCTTAGACTATTGCATGAGGGCTTTGAAAGGTTTCCGGATTTTTCTTATTTCTTTCCTCGTTTGATTGATTATTATATTAGGAAAGACAAGCTTGATACTGCTCTCTCTCTTGCAGATAGGGCCTTAGCGCATAATCCGGACAATCAGCTCTTTCTTTTGGCAAAATCCACAATATTGCTTAATCAGGAGGATTACGACAGCTGTATTTCGCTTAGCGATTCCCTAATCAGTACGAACGACACCATTCCAGAAGCATATTATAATGCTGCAACGGCATTACTTAACAAGATATTGCGGATAGAGGCTGAAAATGCCCCAAACAAGCGTGAACTTGTCCGCAGACTATATATGTTAGCTTGTCCGTATATGGAAAAATATAGGCTGCTTAAGCCGGATGACAATGATAAATGGGCACCGGCGTTGTATCGGATCTATCTGAATCTTAATATGGGAAAACAATTTGAGGAGATAGACAGGATTTTAAACGGGAATTAACTCTGTATCCGGAACGTCCTATGCTTCGGTCGGTCTAAAGACCATTTTGAGTAATAAAAGCCTTCCTCTGCAAAGATGCAAGTGGAAGGCTTTTTTGCAAAAATGGTCTTCGACACAAAAAGAAAGAGCGGCCATTCTCTTTGACAATTATCCGG
>CAMTJK010000021.1 GCA_947072805.1 uncultured Prevotella sp. | reverse complement strand
CACTAAGGTAAGTGAAAAATCTGACATGGCAAAATCCTGAGCAACTTTTTTGTTGCTCAGGTACTTATAAAAATAGTTAAACTAAAGTGCTGCGGAATTTAGGAAAATAAAAGGCTGCAATAAGGATCACAGACCGCTTTTTATTTTGCAGCCTCTGTTCCACTGCTATTTGCGGAGCATACGCAGCGTGGAAGGTTCTGCAACAAACTGTCCGTCCTTTTCCTGTAACGTGACGATTGCCGTGTGGCGTGGCGACGGTTGGTCGGCACTGTGATGGACATGCAGGACATACTGCCAACTGCCGTCGCCCGTGCGGAACAGGTCGCCATGTCCCGTGCCGTTCTTCCCCATGTTGTCGCGGCTTATCAGCACCCCCTGCTTGGTCCAGGGACCAAGGGGTGAGGAGGCCGTGGCATAGCCCACTGCGTAGTCAGGATTGCGGAAGTCATTGGCCGAATAGAACAGGTAGTAGGTATCGCCCTGCCTGATTACCGTGGGGCCTTCGGTCACCGACCATTCGGCGTTCCACGTGTCTTCCCATCCGCTCTCGGCATGTACACACTCTCGCGCCGTTTCCTCTTTCACGCTTTTCAGGTCGGGATTCAGCTCCGCCACGAATATGCGGTTGCCCTCGGTGAGGCGCACATGATACAGGTAAGCCTTGCCGTCAGTGTCGAAGAAGACGAACGGGTCGATTTGTTTCATCGCGGCAGGCATCATCTGCTTGTCGGCCTGCACGAAAGGCCCGCAGGGGGAGTCGGCCGTGGCCACGGCAAGCTGCTCGTTGGCCGTATACACCATATAGTACTTGCCATCGTGCAGGAACACCTGCGGTGCCCAGAAGCCTTTTGTTCCCCACGAGGTCTGTGGGGTCAGGACGAATCCGCTGTCCAGTGCGCCCACCGGACCTTCCCATGTCTCAAGATCGCCGGAACGATACACTTCGAACCCTTTGTTTGAATCCGGGCTTGTCCCGTAAAGGTAATATGTTCCGTCCGTGTCGCGGAAGATGGTAGGGTCGGCAATACACAAATCCTCACAGATTACTCCCATATCACTACGTGATGGTGGAGCCATCCCTGTATCCCACTTCACCGGTCTGTTCCCCATACGGAATCTCAAAGTTCCGCCTTGTGCAATATCTGCATGGGTAAACCATGATTTATTCCATGGTTTTCCGTTTAATTCCACAGATTTCACATAGACATTTTTCTCAGAAAGATTCTCTGCCGTCACATTCAACACTTTTCCATTTCCCATATTAATTTCCACATTAGAAAAGCTTGGAGATGTAATCAGATAAACATCCTGCCCCGCATTTGGGAAGAAGCCCATGCGCTGGAAAACATACCACGAAGACATGGCTCCTGAGTCGTCGTTGCCGGGCAACCCGTCAGCCTTGTCGGTGTAATACGCCTTCAGCAATGCCCTCACGCGCTCTACGGTCCTGTACTGTTCGCCCACATAATTATATAGAAGCGGCGTGAGAAATCCCGGCTCGTTGTCGATATTGAAGTGTCCCTTGTCGAAGAAGTCGTCAAGGCGTGAAAGGAAATCTGCGCGTCCTCCGCACTTCTCCACGAGCCTTGCCACATCATGAGGGACATAGAATGAATACTCCCATGAATTGGTTTCATAAAAGAAATTGCACCAACTTCCCGCCATTACCGGATTATAAGTCTCTGCCCTTCTATCTTCGGGACCAATCTCTGCATACGGTCTTATACCCAATTCATAAGGTGGTGTCTTACAATAATAATCCCATGTAGGATCGGCAAAGCCATCATCCCATGAGCCGTCAGCCTTGCGGGGCATGATAAACCCGGTAACATTATCAAAGGTTATCGGCTTCCATAGGTTTTCCCAATTGCCTGCCCGTCTGGCATATTTCCTGTAAAGATCATTCTTTCCCATTTTTTTTGCACATAAAGCTATCGCCCAGTCGTTAGCGGCATACTCTAAAGTGCGCGTGCCGGCACGTTCGTAATCGGTAGATACATATCCCAACCGTTTATAATCAGCCAATCCACCCCGTCCGTACATACGCCCGTCACCTCCAGGGGCAACTTCAGCATCTTTCAGCATAGCATCCATGGCCTCTTCGGCATCAATGCCAGGAAGATTCTTCAGCAAGGCATCGGCCACCACCATCTCCGCATTGCTACCACCCTGTGTCCGTCCATTGCAATCTCCCGAACGTCCATCGGGCATATATCCCTCATGTTTGTATATGTCAACAAGAGAATTTACTATTGCAGCCTCGCGCTCAGGAGCAAACAACGTAAGCAAGGGGTGGCTGGTACGATATGTATCCCAAAGACAATAGAAATCATCATAATATGGCGCATCACTCTTCCATAATGCATTCTCTCCGGTCTTGTCCACGGGCTGCAACATGGTATGATACATCGCTGTATAAAACTTCGTCAACTCCGTACGGTCATCTGTTGTAATGACAATCCGCCGAAGCATCTCATTCCATGCATCTTTTGCCTGTGAACGCGCTTCATCAAAACTTATCGCCATTGCCTCCCGCATACAATTCTCCTTGGCTTTTCCTACACTGACAAACGATATACCCACGCGCAGTTCTACCTTCTTTGTTGCTTCGTCAAAAGTAAGCCATGCACCAACAGGTTCACCGGAATCATATTCTGCCTTTCCCGCCTCAGTAAACAACTCTCCTTTCCATGTCCCCGAAGAACATGCAGGAGTATCCGAACATGCATAAAAATATACTGTAAAAGCCTTACCCATATTCCATCCGCCAGACACACGATTGTATCCTGTAATCTCGTGGTCTGATATAATGTCAATCTCTGAGCCAAGCAGAATTTGCGCCTCACCGAAACCATAATCAGCCCCAAGAATGCTGCCCGCATCAATGAGCACTCCAGCTTTTCCCGATTCGCTGAACGTATATCTATGTATACCTGTATGCTGCGTAGCCGTTAGTTCTGCCTTAATACCTTTATGATTCAACAACATTGAAAAATATCCCGGCTCGGCATGTTCCTCATCACGCATATATCCGAACGGGAATGCCGGCTTCGTTCCAATAAACGGAGAAACGAGAATGTTACCATATTTGCATCCACCTCCCGTTCCACTCACATGTAAATGGCTGAATCCTTTCACGCGTCCATCATGCCTATACCCCATATTAGACGAGATATCACCACAATCCGGTCCCAATTTTACAAGCCCGAAAGGAATAGCGGCACCAGGAAAAGTATTTCCAAGTCCCTGTGTTCCGATAAACGGATTAACATAATCAACGGGCACAAATCCTTTTTTCGCAGTTTGCGCTTTTACCCAAACTCGCCCTCCAAGCAATACCATGCAAAAGGAGAAGAACAAAATTCTTTTTACAAAACTTTTCATATTTATTTTACTTTCATTATAATATCACGGATGAGAAGGGCTGCCGGTGCCGCCAACGCGACAAGCACGAAAGACATACTTAACAATAGTTTCTTCATCATTCCAGTCATACACCTTATTTAGATATTACTATTATAGTATTTTCCTGCATAACGTATGCAGCCGGCATCAGCCACACGTGGCAACACGGGATTGCTGTAGGTCTGCGCGAAGGTCGCCGCTGCACCAGTAAGGACAGATGCAATGAATGTCATAATCATTTGTTTCATAGTCTTATTTCCTTTGTTCCGACAAAAACTCTGTCGGGCTCTTGCCTATTTGTTTCTTGAATGCTTTTGAGAAATAATTAGGATCTGCAAAACCGGATTTATAGGCAGTATCAGAGACATTGTAGCCGTCCTTTAGCAATTGGCACGCCAGAATAAGGCGTTTGCGGCGGACATACTCACCCATCGACATGTTGACAAGGTTCTTCATCTTTGTATGAAGCAGACTTCTGCTGATGGCAAGTTCCGTCGTTATGTCGGCAATGGAAAAGTCACTGTCACTTATATGCTTGTCAATAAGCTCATTGACTTTGTGCATGAACTCTTTGTCGAGAGGGCCGAGAGACGTTGAATCAACATCTTCCGTATTCGCTTCTACAATCTCCTTCTGGCGGTTTTTCACCAGCTGGATGATGTTATTAACCTGCAAGTCGAGCACTTGTGGGTCGAACGGTTTCGACACGTAGGCTTCCGCACCGCTCTTGTAACCGGTCACGACATCTTCCTGTTCGTTCTTGGCAGTAAGAAGTATCACGGGGATATGCGAAGTGGTCACGTCTTCCTTCAATTGCCTGCACAATTCTATGCCGTCCATTTCAGGCATCATGACATCACTGACGACCAGCTGTATCGACTCTGCTGCCGTTATGGCGAGTGCCTGCACCCCATTCTCTGCCGTGAAGACATTGTAACGCTGGGCAAAATAATCTTTCAGGAACATCAGCAGGTCGCGGTTGTCCTCGACAATCAGTATTGAGAGTTTCTCATCGTCGTTCACACCCTCTGCTTCATTGGCATGTCCCTGCATGTCGGTCATGGTAGGAGTAAAGCTGTAGTCTTTCAGCGGCACTATCACCTTGTCCTCATTGATGATGTTGTCCTTGCTGAAAGCGTCCGCATCTACATTCAACCACACCTTGAACGTTGTGCCATGCCCGATTTCGCTTTCCACTTCGATTGTTCCCTTGTGAATGTCAACGAGGCGTTTCACCAATGCCAGTCCGATTCCCCAGCCATGATTGTTTGCACTATATCCGCGCTTGGTCTGGTAGAATCTGCCGAAAATCCTTTCCTGCTCTTCCTTGACTATTCCTATTCCCGTATCCGTAACATCGAAATACAGATATGTATGGTTGTCGGAACGGGTTGTAATGGAAGACTTCACCGTAACCGTGCCACCTTCGGATGTGAACTTGAAGGCATTTGACAGAAGGTTGTTCAGTATCTTTTCCAAATAGGAAGGCGAGAACCATACATCTTCTCCGTTGTCCTCAAGGATGACGCGGAACACCAGCTGGTGCCCCGAGGCCGTGTCGCGGAAAGACAGGGCAATTCGGTCCATGAACTCCAGCGGATTGCCCTTCTGTATGTAGAAGGGGAAATTGTCCGACTCCACCTTGTTAAAGGTGACAAGCTCACCGATGAGCTGTTCCATCTTTTGGGTGTTCTGGATTGCCGTCTCTAAATGTTTGCGTCCGGCCTCACTCATACTGTCGTTCCGTATGCTTTTCAACGGAGCGACGATGAGTGAAAGCGGTGTCTTCAGCTCATGCGACACCATGGTGAAGAAATCCGACTTCGCGCGGTCTATCTCCTCTATCTTTTCCTTCTCAATTATGGCCATCTTCATCTTGTTCTTCTCCTGCAAGCGCTGCTTGTAAGAACGTTGCAGATAGTAGACCACCAATGCCACGACAAAAATGTAGAAAAGATATGCCCATACGCTACGATAGAAAGGTGCGGCAACGACAATCGTTATGGTTTTCTCCGGACACTTGTCCCATCCTTCGTTAGAATTGTTGGCACGCACATGGATGATGTAAGTGCCAGGCTGCAGCTTGTATCCCGAGAACCGGCGCTCCGTACCGACGTTACGCCAGTTTTTGTCAATGCCTTCAACCAAAACCTGATAGTTGACCGTCGTGGCATTGCCGGGCATTATTACGCCATAGTCAATGGAGAAAGAGCGGGCCTGGCTGTAAGAAAGCCTCAACACATCGGTCTTGTCAAGTTCGTCTTTCAAAGGAGAATCTTCCGTTGCGGCATTCACTTCGACACCATTGATGAGCAATGATTTCAGATGGACATCAAACGCGCCCAAGTCCGATTTCATCCCCGAGGGATTGAAAGCCACCAACCCGTTGACAGTGCCAACATACATCCTGCCGTCCGATGCCATCAGAGTGGAAGAGAAGTTCATCTGGTTAGTAGGCAACCCATTCTCGGTGGTGAAGCGCACCACACCATCCGTCTTCGGCGTATATTGGAAAAGCCCTTGGCTCGTGCCTATCCATATATGCCCGTTACCGTCGTCGCAAATGCTGCACACGGTGCATGTCCGTAATATTGGCTCATCATTAAGGTCCTCTGCAACTCCTGTTTCCGGATTGAAAAGCTGTATTCCGTTATTGTTCGTACCTACCCATATTTTCCCGTCAGATGAAGGATAAATACAAGTTACATAATTGTCCTTCAGTCCGCCATCCTTGGCGGCATACTGCCTCACCTTCCCGCTGCGTCCGTCAATGCAGAACATCCCGTCACGCACTGTTCCGACCCAGACATTGTCATTCCGGTCAACGGCTAAAGTATATGCAAAATAATTATCGAGCCTGTCATTGCCAGTTTTCCCGAACGTGTCGTGTGCCGCATCGTAACAGCGGAGACCTTGAGTCGTGGCAATCCACATACGTCCGTTGCCCTGCCGTGCAAAGCCGAAAATGGAATTGTCCGTACTGCCGGGAATAAGCTCATACCGTTTCACGGCACCGGAAGACAAGTTGTATTTGAACAGTCCATGCCGGAAAGTCCCAATCCACATGTCTGAAGACTTGCGGTCATAGTAAAGGCAATGCACGTTGTTCCCTACTCCCGGAATGCGGTCGAACTGTGAGAAGGTTTCTGTCCGACGGTTGTAGATGTTCAGCCCACCGTCTTCCGTGGCAATCCAGATGTCTCCATTGTCCACTTCAGCCATCACCCTTGCCACCTTTCCCTTGATGTTCACCGGGGCATGTCCAGGTTCGTACCAAGTGAAAGGATGGTCACCTCGCATCATGTCCACGCCGCCGAAATAGGAGCCGACCCAAATGTTGTTATCCCTGTCGCACAATATGGCGTAGATGGCATTGTCACTCAAAAGATTGTCGTTGTTGAAATCTTGGCGGATGATGTCTATGCCGCCATTAGGACGAATGACGGTCAGGCCTCGTTCCGTGCCAAGCCATATACGGTTCTTCTTGTCCTCGCATATCGTCCTTACCGTACCGTCAGACAATTTTTCAGCGCCGAAGACTTCCGTCTGCATGTCCTTCAGGTCGATGGCCATCACCCCCCTTCCGTTACGTCCTATCCACAATCGTCCGGCATGGTCTACAAGCATCGGCATTATACCGTCGAAACCTGTTATGAAGTCAGAATAAAAACGCGGAGAGAGTCGTGAAATCTTTGCCAGAGTGGCATCATACGTATATATCGAGGAGTTGGTGCATACATAAAGGTTTCCCTTCTTGTCGGTTGCCAAAGAAAGGATGAAGCCCTCCCCCAACGAGGGCAGAGCATCAAAGTCGTCTTTCTGCTCGTCATACACAAAAAGCCTGTCACCGGCACAAAACAGCTTGCCATGACCAGATTCTGCCATCGACTGTATATAGCATCCAGACAATTCATAATTCCTGAAATCATCACTTGCAGGACGATACATGCTAAGCCCACGTTGCGTGCATATCCACAACCTCTGCTTGCTGTCCACGAACAATGACTTCACAAAATTATGCGCCAAGGAATTTGCAGTTCCATTATTATAATAACAACGGGCGACATAACCGTCAAAGCATACCAGTCCGTTGCGCGTGCCTATCCAGATATTCCCCTTGCCGTCTTGGGCAAGAGCCTCCACCTGCTGATGGGGCAACCCGAGCAGGTTTGTGGGATGAAAGAACCTGTAACTCGCCGCCTCAACAGAGAAACAAGCGGACAGGACAAACTGGAATATTAAAAATAGTTTACGCATAACAGACTTACTTTTATTAGTTTTAATAACTATTATAACTATATTTTCCTTGATATTATTGTACCATCGTCCAAAAGAATTCGGGCAATGACAATACCATTCGTACCGGAAGGCAGTTGAATAGCGTTACGTCCCTTGCAGTTCCCTATGCAACGACCGTCCAAAGCATACAACATTATACTTATCACATTTCCGTTAATGACATTCAACTGCGTACCGTCAACTATAATCTCCGGCTCTGTGGCTTCAACCTTACCAATTCCACTGGCCGGATTTTCCAACAACACGAAGTCCATCCATGACCACGAGGCATCGCGCTTGGCATCCGGCAACATCTCATAGACGGGTGTGCTGTTTGTCTTGCTACGGTTCTGCAACATCACGTTCACGCGCATCATCTGCTCCACCGGTGCCGTATCGAATCCCAATCCCGCCCAAGGGATTGCAGCCTCTATTACATAATAGGTGGACTTACGTGTCACTTTATAATTAATATTAAGCGTGTCACCGTCTGCCTTGCGCTGCCATGTCCGCCCACCTTTCTCTCCATACATCACCTGCATAGTGCCGTCCAACCGGAAGAAGAAACGGAAGATGCCGTCTTCCGGATATGTCGCGGAAGCATACTTGGTATCAAGATAAAGCGAGATTCCGTCGCCGAAAGAACCTGTCACAGCAACTTGGTCTGTGTCCGATACACGCGAGGTGAAATAGAGTGAATCGTTATTGTATGCGAAATCACCCGTAAAACGTGTGCCATATTCCCGTCCGAGAATCATCTGGGTTGCCATAGGTTTGTAATATCCCTCATTGCGCGTCTGCGTACCGTCTACCACAGGAGAACCAAATGGAGCGTTGAGTTGGCGCACGGGATAGCCTTTCATCATTTCCACATGTCCGCTTATCGGTGCTACGGCCACCACTATTCCGGTATCTATTACAGCAAGTGAGGTCCATAGAGCTTCCTCATTCATCCCAAGACTGAAAGGTGCACATGCGGCCTTAAAATCCTGGGCATGTTCATTGCCTACATATACATACATATTCTGTCGACCATCATTATTATAGTCAGACTGGTGCGACAAAACCGTTTCACCCCATGGCAACACGCGCAAATAAGGAGCACCACCACGGATACCGGAATTTACGAAATCATAATTGCGTGCCTGCCAGCGGTATGGACTGTCTCCTGCCGTCCACCAATTGTGCCAATTTACATCAAGCGGACATACTGAAATCGTGGGCATAAAATTCCATTCAAAACCAGCCCATCCATTATCCTCGTAGGCAATTGCAATATTACCGTCCTTCAGAATCACGGCCGAAGGCATTCCGTCACGCCATCCCTGGCGGTAACTCACTTTCTCTGGAGACGACCATGTCTGTCCGTTGTCAAACGAACGGCAAAGCGATATCTGCTGGTCATTGTTTTCCGGATAGGGATGTTCATCGGCATAATATAAATGAACCTCGCCTGACGGAAGTTGAAGGAACGACGGTTCCCAACATCCTGTGCCAGCCTCGTAATCAGCATCTATTACATATACCTCATCACTCCATGTCATGCCGTTGTCCGTACTGCGCTTGAGTCGTATGCCAAACTTACGCTCTTCCGAATAAGGTTCCGTAGGCCGCGGATTATAAGCAACCAATATCGTACCGTCGGAAAGTTGTATGAGGTCAGGCACACACTCCGGTAATCCAGATGGATTGCTGACTATTTTCGTCTGCGAAGACCAAGTACCGCCCTTATTAGTACTGAATGAAATGTCAATGCCGTTATTCTCAGTAACAGCCATCAGACGTCCATCCTGTAACTGTATTATGCGTGCATAGCCACCATTGGGAAAGACAGTCACCTTCGTTGCAGTGTCCCAGAATATGCGGGAACCGTTATATGGTGCCTCGCCCTCCGCCAAAGCGGAGAGCGAAAACATCAATGACACAATAATACATGACACTTTATTTGCCACCTTATTTATATTATGATTCATAAATATTGTTATTCGTATGTTATCTCAAATCTTACAGTTGATGTTGCGGATACCGCATCATTATCTGCATTGACCCTGTAAAGGGTAAGACTACTATCCAGATTTATCCTTGACCCTGACACCAAGGGAACTCCATCCACAAGGAACGTACCATCGCCATCAAGCATGTATTCAATGACCGGCCCGGTTGTGCCTTTGGGAAGAGTGAACTGATAAACTTGGGAATCCTGATTGAAGGCATCGCGTACTAACTTACCCGCGACTCCATTTAGTTTGACACTTTTGAACTCTGGATAAATCATTGTGTATAACCTGTAGTTGCGTATGCTTCCAAAGTCAGACTCAACGCGGATATCGTGGGGCTGTGTCAGATCATAATAATTCTTTGCGGAATATATCACATCGTCAACATAAATCTTTGAAGAGTCGGAAGCTATTTCAAAACTTAGTCTCTGGCGCTTGGCATTAAGCGTCACCTCACGATTGTTGTACACTTGCTTTGTTGGCAGACACATAACCCAGTCACTCTCATTTACAAGTGAGGCATAATATACATTCGGCGTGATTGTAGAATACACCTGTTCCAGTTCGGTTACATCATCTTTCACTGTCACATAAAAAGATGTAGTATCTGTGCGGAGTCCATTGCCCATATAAGTGTCATACGTTGTCGCCAACACGACGACCTTGAAAGTTCCAGGCACTGAATATGAATAAGTAAACAGTCCCTTGTTAACCACAAATCCCGTGTTGTTGTCCGTTTCACGTAGCGAATAGTCATGGGTATCATCACCTGTATAAACGACTACTTGGTCGGCCACTCCAAGGAAATGTATTTCCATTGATTCATTAATTTCGAGATTGGTCTGGCTGACAGTAACAACAGCTTGCGGAATACGCGCACTCTCGTTCTCATCGGAACAGGAACTGAATCCTATAACGATGGAAAATAAGACTACATATAATATCTTGCTGATATGTTTCATTTCATTATACGTTTTATTGTTAATGACATCATTGTTTAATATCCGGGATTCTGTTCTACGACACCATTTGAGTAGTCTATCTCGTTCTGCGGGATAGGCATCAGTTCATTCACACCTTCACGGAAGAACGCCCCGCGGTGAGTAGGATCTATATTGGCAAATGCATGAAGCACCTTTGCAGCACGTCCCTGGCGCACGATGTCGAAATAGCGATCCCATTCAAAAGCGAACTCCTTGCGGCGCTCATCCCAAATCTGGTCGCGTATGTATCCGTAACCGCCTGCAACATAAAGCTGTGTGGACTGGTTTATGGTATTCACTTGTGCCTTGCACTTGTTAAGGTTTGTCAATGCTGCTACATGGTCGCCTGTCTCATTAAGAGCCTCTGCATACATCAACACGACATCGGCATATCTTATTACACGGCGGTTCTTGCCATTGTCACCTGCAAACTTCGGAACATCCTTTTTGGGAGTGTACCATTTCAACGACACATAGTTCCCCTCTCCGCCTTGCCATATCTCACCATCGAAGGTCTGTCCCTGATGGTGAATGGTGAAATCCTTGCGTACATCGGAACCAAAAATATTGTTCAACAACGCATCTTTCGCGTACATCTTTACATTGCCGACAGCAAAAAATTCAAGTCCCTGTCCTTCATTGACATCACCGGCTGTGCCGTCTCCGCTCTCCTTGAAGTTCACCTCGAACACAGAACCTTTACAATATTCGCCATCACTGTAGAATTGGAACATATACGCCTGCTTGTCACCATTATGCAACGGACTGCCATAATAGTCTGTGTATGACAGTGAATAAATACGGCTGATATTGTCCAACGCCGCATCGGGACTTTCGTATTCACCTGTATTTGACGTTCCGTTCTCAATCTCTTCCACCGGTTTGAACCACAGACGCTTGCGCAATGCCTCCCAGTCCTCGCTGCCGTCATAATCCAGCATTTGGGCGTAGGTCATCGTCTCACCATCAACCATGTACTTGCCGAGTTCCACCATCTGCTGCCACTTGTCGGAATTGACACCCGGTTTGGCCTCATACATCAGCACTTTCATGAGCAATGCCACAGCCGCGCCTCGTGTAATCTTGCCCAACTCGGAAGACGAGTTGTAAACCGTGGGCAACATGATTGCTGCCTCACGCAGGTCTTTTTCAATATAGGCATAGCATTCTTCCTTCGTTGAACGCGGTATCACCAGTTTCTCCACTTCCTCCACTTCGGGACGGACAGGTACACCACCGTATGTCTTCACAAGATTGAAATAATAATACGCACGCAGGAATTTTGCCTGTCCGTAAATCCAACGTATGCCTTGATAAGCCGTATAGGCATTTGTGGATATGTGCACCTTGTCCATGTTCGCAATAACTTGGTTTGCACGATGTATGCCTTCATAATTCAGGTTCCAGCGTTGCAGAATCCATTGGTTGGATGTATTGAAACGAAAATTCACCAACTGTCCCATGTGCGAACTGAGTCCCTCGTCAGTACCGAAAACATTGTCGCCCATGGCTTCACCGAATCGCCATTCCTGATCGTTGTATCCATCCGACTGCAACAAATCGTAGACGGCATCAAGGGCTGACTGCATCTTATATTGCGTGTCGTAATAATTCTTATCCGTTGGATTGCCGGTTATTTCCTTGTCCAAGAAATCTTCACAACTGCTCATGGTAGCAACCAAGGCAAGACCGGCGATTATGGAATATATAAGCTTTTTCATATTTCGTATTCTCCTTTTTGTATTGTCTATATACCGAGTTTTACACCGAACGTGAATGAGCGTGCCTGCGGATAATTACCGTAGTCTACACCCATATTCAGATTGTTGCCTTCCGTACCAGAAATCTTGCCTACTTCCGGGTCAAGACCGTCATATCCTGTTATGGTAAGCAGATTGTATGCTGTGAGAGAGAGAGCAAGACTGGAAATCTTCAGACTTTTCAGAACCGATGCAGGAACATTCCACGTCAGCTGCATTTGCTTCAGGCGCAGATAACTGCCGTCCTGCACGAAGAAGTCGCTGGCACGGAAATTACGTGGCGCGTCATTGTTGGAAAGGTCGGGAATGCCTGCCCCGCGGTTTTCAGGGAAGAATGTCCGCCCTTGTTCCTCTAACTGTCCTGACCAATGCTTGCCGCGTATGTCTGCATATACGTTGCCTTCAGCGGCATTATAAAGGTAGTAGTCCATCACGTTGAATATCTTGTTGCCTGTCTGTCCTTGGAAGAATAAAGACAAGTCGAAATTCTTGTAACCAACGGAAATAGGGATACCGAAAACGAAATCTGGCAACGGACTTCCAAGATAAGTACGGTCTTCGGCTGTTATGCGGTTGTCGCCGTTAAGATCCTTGAAACGGAAATCGCCCGGCATTGTGGTCTGTTCCGTTGTGTTCTTGCCTACTTCATACTGGGCACTGCCGCGCACCTCGTCGTAACTTTGGAATATCCCGTCAGTCACATAGCCATAAAAACTTCCGATTGGCTGCCCTACGGCTGTCTTAGTAACATTGTCCGAGATGCTGTTTTCCCAAAGATATGCGCCGTAGACAGGTTCGTTGCCCGTTCCGAGACTTATCACTTTGTTCTTTATCCAGCTTAGGTTGAAACCTGCCTCGTAACGCCAGTTGTCGCCAATGTTGTCCCGCCATTTCACATCAAACTCCCAACCGTAGTTCCTTACGGCTCCGGCATTTGTCATTGGAGCCTCGCTCAGACCGGCTGAGCCGACAGTCGGCACGCGAAGGAGCATGTCTGTAGTCTTGCGGTTGAAATATTCCGCTGTGAACATCAGCTTGTTGTTGAAGAAAGAGAAATCAACACCTGCATTCCAACTCTCGTTTTTCTCCCATACTATGTCGTCATTACCAAGCACGGTTGACGTGGCTCCTTCATATATCGTACTGTTGCCGAGGCCGAAGGGATAGTTGTAGCCGGATGTAAGATAAGTATAGCGTGCCAGTTCATCTATACGGTTGTTACCAAGCAGTCCCCAGCCGACACGGAGTTTGGCATTGGTAAGCCACTTTGCGAATGGCTTCATAAACTTCTCATTGCTGAACTTCCAGCCTAACGAGACTGACGGGAATATGCCCCACTTGTTGCCTTTGGCAAACTTTGAAGAACCGTCGGCACGCACGTTTGCCTGCAACAGATAGGTGTCGTTGTAGCTATAGTTAAGTCGTCCGATAAGACCTATCGCCGTCCACTCACGGTCAAGGCCGTAAACTTTGTCACCTGTGTATGCACTTGAGAAATAATGGTAAATGTCTTCGTTACTTGGAGTTCCGGCACGGTTGCCTTCCTGCCAGCTCAGTTTGTAGCCTTCGGCTGTCTGTCCTGCAAGAACCGTTACGCTATGATGGTCGTCGTTCCACATGAACGTGAGCAGGTTGTTTATCTCCCACTTGTCCGTGTTCGACTGTTTCTTGTAAACCTTTGTAAGTGAACTTGGCATCACGAAATCCTCGTTCAGTCCGAATACTTCGGTGAAGTTGTCGTCAATCTGACGCACGGTGTAATAGGAAGCCTTGAACTGGTAAGTAAGGTACTTGCATATCTTGGCATCGAGCATTACGTTCATGTCTATGCGGTCGCGCTTCATCGACTGATGGTTGCGGTCGAGTACCGACAATGGGTTTCCACCATACCAATAGCCTTTATTGTCGCGCAGATATTCCATCGGTGTATAGAACAAAGCCTGTTTCAAAATACTATTGCTACCTTCAGGCACGATGTCGCGGTCTTCGTTGGTATAGAGCAGGTTGCCGGTCATAGTGAGCCACTTGGCGAGTTTTGTTCGTATGTTAAGACGGCCGTTGAAACGGTTGTAGTCTGAGGTATTCACGATACCATTCTCCTTGAAATAACTGACGCTTGCGAGATATTGTGTCTTGTCGTTGCCGCCGGAAACCGATACACCGTGCGACATCTTGAAACCTGTGCGGGAAATGGCATCCCAATAATTAGGACATGAATTATTGTGCAGGGTATCCAAAATGGCATACTTGTCCTTGTCGAAATAATAAGTACCGTCCTCATTCTTCGACATGAACATCTTTCCATCAATGGAATAGGTTTGTGTCCCGTTTATATAATCCCGCATCAAGGCATAATCGTCGGCTCCCATCACGTCAATGGTCTTCCACGGCGAGGAAATGCCCACGTAACCGTCGTATGTGATATTGGTCTTGCCTTCCTTACCACTTTTCGTGGTAATGGCTACGACACCGTTTGCCGCACGGCTGCCATAGACGGCACTTGAAGCAGCATCCTTGAACACTTCAACGTTCTCGATATCGTTAGGGTTGATATAGTCAATGTTATCAACGATGAATCCGTCTACGACATACAACGGATCGGCATCGTTGATCGTACCGGTACCACGTACTTTGATGGTCGTGCCGCCACCGGGAGCACCGGAGTTCTGTACGACGTTGACACCAGCCGCACGTCCCTGAAGAGCCTGCAATGCCGATGACACCGGCGTGTTGTTTACATCCTTACCGGAAATACTTGAAATGGATCCGGTGATGTCGCTTTTCTTCTGCACACCATAACCGATGACCACCAGCTCGTCAAGCGCATTCGCTACTGAGGCCATGGCCACATTTATCGTCTGCCGCCCGTTAACGGCCACGTATTGTGTCTCATATCCTATGTAAGAAAACTCAAGTGTTGCGTTTTTCTCTACTTGGATTGTATATTTTCCATCGAAGTCTGTGATTGCCCCG
Organism: uncultured Prevotella sp.; assembly: GCA_947072805.1. Lineage (GTDB taxonomy): Bacteria > Bacteroidota > Bacteroidia > Bacteroidales > Bacteroidaceae > Prevotella. Next base: position 5,933 of record CAMTJK010000021.1, on the reverse strand, counting down.
TTGCTTGTCCCCTTCTCCTTGACGGTAAGACCTATAAGTGCTTCCTGCGTCTGGGCATCGGTGACCGTACCCATGACCGTTATTTTCTGGGCATAGCCCGCGGCCGCACAGAAGAGCAACAGCAATAGAATGACAGGTAAACGATTATGCTTCTTATTCATATCATTATTCTTTTGTTTCACAAAACCGGCTGCCGGGAGCCGGACATATTATAAAGGTGGTGAAAAATTGGAAGGGAAGGACAGCGAAGGACTGCCCTTCCTTCCCTACATTAAACTAACTGTCTATTATTATTTTACTACGTATTTACTGTTTCCCACGACATATACGCCCTTTGAAAGTCCCTTTGTTGCCTCTGCCTTGCTCACGCCATGACGAAGCTCCACGCCGCTGAGGTTGTAGACATTGACCGTGTCTGATGCTGAATTGATGCCGACAGACTCTATGCCGCTGCTTGTCCCGTTGCCGAAGTCCGGCTCAAGATAGCCGGCATCGCTCACGCCGTCCCATCCCGGTTTGGTGTACTTGTCAACATACAAGCGGTTGTTCTTGCCACAAGCATAGATGATTGTGCCCGCCAGGTTGCGGAGTGTATGGACATTGTCGCCATCCGAAGTAATCGTAGGAACCACCACCGGCATCCCGTCTACGTCGTCAAGACGATACAGGCCGGAGCCGAGTCCAATGGCTACGTCGTTTGCCTCGTTCATCCAGTAGAGTGAGCCGCCGGCCACTATCGGTTCCTTAACCCAGTTGCACACGGTTCCAGGGAAGAGTTCGAGGTTGCCTTTCTGAATCCAGCACTTCTCACCGTCGAAACACCACATCTTGCCGCCTCTCTGGTTTTCATCAGTTGCATCAAAGCCATTGGCGGCGCAGAACATGTATGTGTCCTGGAATACGCAGCCCGGATCCGGATATGAGTTGTTCTCAATCGAAGGATTAAGGTCGAACAGGTCATACACCACATAGTCGTCTTTCTCAAGGTTTGAACCGCAGAATTCAAAGCCGGTAGTCGGACTCCAGCCACGGAACCAGATGCGTCCCTTGTACACTTCCCAGCTTTCTCCGAACAGTCCTGGACCTTTGCCCACTCCATTCTCGTCCACACCGGTGTCGCAGTTCTTCACCTCGTATGTGCCTTCTGGCGTTCCGTCGGAGCACCACAGCTCTGCTCCCGACTCTATTGTCCATGCCTTGAAGAACAGTTTAGTGTTGTTGAAGTTCTCCATGTCGTCAATGGCCGAGTCGCGTGTATATCCGTCGCCTTTCTGGGTATCCGGCTCTATGTTGATGTCCTTCACGAGATAAGAACCTTCCGCCGTACCGTCGGTCACCCAGAGTTCGGTTCCGTAATGGCCGTCTATGTCGTCTGCCTTGAAGAAGAGGCGGCGGCCCACGCGCACGAACGGTGAGTGCTGGTTGGTGTTTTCCTTACCGGGATTATCTATCTTCACTTCTTTGACAAACTTCGTTCCCTCTTCCGTACCGTCGGTCACCCATAGCCAGTACTGCGCACCGTTGTCCGGGTCATATTCAGCACTCTCGTCACTGATGGCGGCAAAGACTGCCTGCGTCTCGTTGATTTGGTAGATGGCCTGCGGATTGGCATCGCCGAAATTGTATGTGACGGCTATCAGCTTCGTACCCTCTTCTGTTCCGTCGCTCACCCATAGTTGCCGGCCATAGTCATCGGTATAGGCAGAGAACAGCACCTTGTCGTTGAGGCGTGCTAAATGGCTTGGCCCGGAGCTGCCGGTACCGGGCTGTATGTCCTTCACCATCCTTGTTCCCTCCTTCGTTCCGTCCGTCACCCACAGCTCCTCGCCATGAGTTGCATCCGTGGCAGCGAAGTATGCCTTGTAGCCCTTTGCTGCCGAGCCTGCGATGACGAGGTTCTTTTCTTTCACTGTACGGCGTTCTGAATTGATGTTCACGGTAACGCCATCCGGCAACAAGTCAATAACCTGGTCTTGTGCCATACTGTTGCCTGCTGCGAGCAACATCGCTGTCGTAAGTAAAAATCTTGATTTTTTCATAATGACAATTTTTTTTGTTAGTAATTCTTGTTATTTTGTTCTTATGATTTAGAACATTCTGTATTTTTTTGCTTTTAACTTCTTTAAGTATTGTTTCCGGCATTTCCACTACACCTCACTTCTTGCTCCTGTCTGCCAGCATAGCCTTCACTTCCTTCTTCGCCTGTTCGCGGGACTTGCTGAAAATCTTACGTATGCGCTCCATGTCGAATTTCTCTTCGCGGTCGTAAGTGAAGATGCCGTTCTTCTCAAGTTCCACGTCCACAATCTGTGTATAGCAGAAGCCTGTGATACCGTCGATGCTCAGTACCACGTTGACCTGTTCTTCGAGACGCCTGTAGAACTCTTCGAGCGACTGCGGATCCTTGCCATATCCCCAGAAGGCAGTCTCTGGAGCCACTTCCTCTGCCTTCATCTTCTTCACCCAGCGTATGCCTCCGAACTCGTCAATCATGTAAGGCTCGCCCTGATGAGGCCAGCTCTTGTCTGCCCATTGCGTGTAAGCTTTTCCTTCGTCAACCGGTTTCAGCTGCTTGTACAGTTCCACAGGGTCTTGCACGTAGGTGTGCTCGGTATATATGTCGTCATATCCTTCATGGTATCCGCCGCTCGTAGTGGCCACGGGGCGCGTACGGTCAAGACGCTTGGTCATGAAGTAGAGGTCGCGGGAGAGGCGGCGGCGTTGTCCGTCCACATCGTCCATCCATGTTTCGTTGAGTGGCGACCATACCACAAGCGATGTCACGTTATAGTCGCGTTCCACACATTCCGTCCATTCGTCAATCATGTTGCGTGCGGCAATCTCGTTTGTCCAGTCCATTTCCCAGCTCGGCGACTCTCCCCACGTGAGATAGCCCAACTTGTCAGCCCAATAGAAATATCTTTGTTCAAACACTTTCTGGTGCAGTCGCGCGCCGTTGAACCCTGATGCCTTGCCCAGTTCGATGTCGCGGCGCAAAGCCTCGTCGGTTGGCGCCGTCCATTGTCCGTCGGGATAATACCCTTGGTCGAGCACCAGTCGTTGATAATAAGGTTTGTTGTTGAGGTAGAAGTCCTTGCCGCGCAACTCAGCCTTGCGCATGCCTGCATAGCTGCTCACGCGGTCAACGACATTGCCTTTTCCGTCCTTCACCACATATTCTATATTATAAAGGTGCGGATTCTCCGGTGTCCATGTCTTCGCGTTCTTTATCTTTATCGGAAGGAACGAGTTGTTGCCGGCCTTGACTGTCGATGTTGCTATGGTCTTATTGCCGTCGAGCACATTGACGGTTAGGGTTGAGGCATCGTCGGTCTCAAAGAAATCCGGCTCGAATACGAACTGGGAGTTGTCCAAGTCCGGGGTTATCTTCACGTTCTTCAGTCCACCCGTAGCCACAGGCTCCAGCCACACTGTTGACCAGATACCGGTGACACGGGTGTAGAAACACTCGTAGGATGCAAACCGGCGCGACTGTTTGCCGCCCGGCTGCAACCGTGAGCGAACGTCATCCTGAACGGCTACCACAAGATGGGAGCTGTGGCCTGCCTGGACAAACTTTGTCACATCTACCTTAAAAGACACTGCGCCGCCGTAGTGTACAAACACTTCCTTGCCGTCAATATATATTGTTGACTTGTAATCCACGCCGCCAAAATGCAGGATTACATGCTTGCCTGCCCAGCTTTCTGGTATGCTTATGGTACGGTGATACCACATGGCATCGATGAAATCCTTATGCCCTATGCCAGACAACGGGCTTTCCGGGCAGAAAGGCACCGTGATATGGTCCGTAAAACCAGTCGATTCATACAACTTGTTCTCATGTCCGCTCTTGCCGAAGTCGAACTTGTAGGTCCAGTCGCCGTTCAGGTTTATCCAGTCCGCACGTTCAAACTGCGGGCGCGGATATTCCGGTCGGGGCAAAGACACGGCACTCGCTGTAAGACTCAAGAACATAGTCATTACACACATATAAAATATTCTTTTTATCATATATCGCATTTGTCAATAGATTTTATAATTTTGCGGCAAAATTAGCCAATATTATTTAAACGTGCGGGTAAATTTGTATTCTAATGCTGTACTTTTGTCAACAAGGACATTTTTAATCCCCAATTTTGAAAATTACCGCACTGAATTTATCAAGAGCCACCTTGTCGGTTGTCTTGCCTGCGGAATATTTTCCCTTTCCACTTGCCGACACGACACGAACCTTTCCGGTTCCAAGCGTGGCATAATTTGCAGCAACTTTGTTTCCGCTCGGATTCAAGGCCACCACATAGGTTTCACCATCCAATGAACGTTTGTACACCATGGGGTAAGGGTGTGTTACACTGCTAAGCAGTTCCCACTCCCCATTGTTACCCAATGCAGCAGATGACTTGCGAAGTTTTATCAGACCGCGCACATAGTTGAGCATGGAACGGGGGTCTTTTTCCTGTGTTTCGACCGTAAGTTTTCCATTGTCGGTATCTACGGGGAAATAAAGGTTGCAGGGGTCACAAGTAGAGAATCCGGCAGTGGCTCCCGGTGCCCACTGCATAGGGGTACGCGTACCTGCGCGGTCATTACTTCCTTCCTTGCTTGGCAAACCCGGCTGATATTTCATGGCTATCTCGTCGCCATAATATATGAAAGGTACGCCCGGCATGGTCAGGAAAAACGTCATGGCCACCTTCAGCTGGTCAATCGTATTGCGGCGGCCAACGTTAGGCCGCTGGAAGTCGTGGTTGGCCGTTGGAATGGCTATGTATCCTTTGTCATGGGTCGTATTGTATGCCTCAGTGTAATTTCTGACAAAGGTTTCAATGCTCCCCTTACCTGTTTCGTCAAAATAACAGTACTCATAGTTTGCATCATGTCCCATCGGCGAATCTTTGGCAAAGAACAACGGACGATAGGCATCAACGCCAAAATGTATCATAAAGTCGATGTCGAAACCGGCCGGAATGGCTTCCGTCGGTATAGACCATTCTGAGATAAGGGCACATTGCGGATATGTCTCATCACGCCACTTGCGCATCTCTGCCCACAAACGGCGTATTTCCGTACCGTCATAATCATTCTTTATCAAAGAGTTCGCCATGTCTACACGGAAACCGTCAACACCGTGATCGAACCAGAACGACATGATGTTGCGCAGCTCACGGCGCAAAGCCTGCGGTCCCGGAGCATCTACCGGCTGCTCCCAGGGATGAGCAGGATCAGGATGAGCAAAGCCATAGTTGAGTGCCGGCTGGCATTCAAAGAAATTCTTCTCATAGTATTTGGCCCGCGGCGCGTTGGCCTCGACATAACGTCCGCGGCGGCTCGACTCTGGGTTAGGTTCCTTGTGGCGCTCCTTTATCTCATTTTTCTCGGCATCCGAGATATCATCCATCCATATATAATAGTCACTGTATCGCAGGTTGGGATCCTTCTGTGACGACTCCTTAAACCAGGCACACTCCGTACTTGTGTGTCCGGGCACAAGGTCGAGGCACACTTTCATGCCACGCTTGTGGGCTTCACGTATCAGCCTCACCATGTCGCTGTTGGTTCCGAAACGCGGATCCACCTTATAGTAGTCTATCACGTCATAACCACCATCAAACCATCCGGACTCGAACACGGGATTGAGCCACAGGGCCGTGACACCGAGCGACTGGATGTAGTCCAAGCGCGATATGATACCCGGTATGTCACCGATACCGTTGCCATCGGTGTCCATATACGATGAGGGGTAAATCTGATAGAACAGGGCTTGTTCAAGCCATTCCGGCCCTTTCTGGGCATGGAGTGCCGGCGTAGAGGCAGATACCAGCGCCAGCGACAATAATACTTTTTTTATGTTCATAGCTATATTAAATGTTTATTAGTTCCAGAGTAATCACGCCATGAGATATATCCATGACGTTGTTTCCTTGTTCTGC
>CAMTJK010000020.1 GCA_947072805.1 uncultured Prevotella sp. | reverse complement strand
AATTATTACACGACTTCCGATACCAGTATACATTATTTATAATAATATCTTTGCAATACGGGTAAGAAATGTATCATGCCATCTTAACGGCATTCAAAGACTGTCATGTCAATTGTCCGGGAAAGTGGCAGCAATCCGTATAAAAGGCAAAGGAAATACGGGAATGACATAAATAAAGAATCATTAAACAATTTTACGACCTCATTTGAATAAAAAATACACCTGTAAGATGATTGTTATTAATAATTTTGCAACTGATGTAAAGCCACAAGTGCAACCACCCTAAAATGGGATGAACCACACCGCAAAGAAAACAGGATAAAAGACTTGTTAAGACACGAAGCGGCACATCGTAATGACCAATGAAAATAGCAAAACATTCAACGTTAATAAAAACAAAAAAGCCCTATGTGTTTTAGGACATTTAACTGAATAGATGTATATTTGCATAATCTAAAGCTACTATTTAAATGCTATTAAGACTAAAAAAACAACATTTCAATACACACAAGTACATGATTCCAATTCATGAACTTATCATATCCATATATCTATGACAGACTGTCTATTCTTTCAATGGGACTATTTGTCGGGATATCAATTGCCCTGAAAAAATATGCCAATAACATATAACCTGAAACAAAACAATACTAAAATAAAAGCAGAATGAAAAGATTACGATTCACGAAAAAAACAATAGGCTTCTTATTGTTTTCTTCTTTGATGCTGTCATCTTGTCAAGACATTGAGGAATATTATGAAACGCCAAATTGGATAGGCGGTTCCATATACCAGAGTCTTGAGGATGACGGTGGCTATAGCCTTTTCCTGAAAGGAATAGAGCTAAGTGGCTATAAGCCCATCGTCGATGGAAAATCGATTCTTACAGTGATGGCACCCAACGATGATGCCATGCGCCAGTACCTTAAAACAAACTACAACACAGAAGCTGTTGAGAACGTTCCCTCCGAAGAACTGAAGAAACTCATTGGTTTCCACATTCTTTATTATGCGTTCGACAAGGAGAAACTCATCAACTTCCGTCCCTTTGAAGGAGATGGTGCAACGGAAGAAGAGAAGAACGCAAATGCCGGACTTTTCTATAAGTTCCGCACAAGAAGTCAGGATGCTCTCACCTACAAGAACGAAGCAACGAAAGACACCGCAATATATCACTTCGAGAGACTTATGCCGGTATTCTCTTACCGCATGTTCAACACGAAGCGCATAGACGCCAAAGCCAACTACGAATACTTCTACCCCTCCACAAGCTGGCAGGGCGACGGCGGATTCAACGTGGCTAATGCTGCCGTAACCGAATACTCGGGCATAGCAACAAACGGTTACTATCACAAGATAGACCGCGTATTGCGCCCGGTAGAGACCATCTACAAGGAACTGAAGAGTGCAGGAAAATACACCAAGTTCCTCAGCGAGTACGACAAGTACGGTACCTACAACGTTGATGAAGACCTCACAATCAACTACGGCAACGGCACAACCATCTATCAGCACACATTCACCACTTTGCCAGACATCGACTGCGAGTGGCCCACAAAGAGTTATCAGCAGATAGCTACCATGGCAATAGCGTCCTATTCCGTATTCGCTCCCACCGACAAGGCGTGGAACGACTTCTTCAACGACTACTGGAAAGAGGGTGGATACGAAAGTCTTGACGAAGTGGATTCGGTGGCTATACGCGACATCTTGTTCAACAGCGTATGCGCATCGAGCATCGTATTCCCTGACGAAATACGCAAGGGTACCGTACTGAACAACTCCAACGAGGTGATATCGTTCGACCCGGAGGATGCCGGCGAACGCATCATCTGTACAAACGGTGTACTCTACGGTCTCGACGTACTCACGCCTCCGGCTAAATATATCTCCATAACCGGACCAGCCTACCAATATAAGAAGTACGGAAACTTCTCTATAATGGTGAATAACTCTGGAATGGCAAACACCCTGGCTTCTAACGCCGTGAGATATATCATGCTACACGCCAATAACGACCAGATTTTCAACGCTCGTGGCATCAAGCGCGAGGGAAGCAACCTCATTGACGCCACCACCCAGGCAACCATCGGTTCGGGCGTGACCACACCTTACGTTTACTCACACGTGGCTACTCCCGAAGACGGCAATACCGATCTGCCCACTTCCGGCAAAAAGGTTATCCGCTGCCTGTCGCCCGATCTACGTCTGTACTGGTATTTCAAAGACGGCAAGATGACCAACAGCATACAGCATAACAAGCGCCTGCGCTATCAGGCAAACACAGCAACCGATGCTGACATATGGGTGCCCTTCCGCAAGCTCGAATACCGCGGCGATGCAAATGGCTGGAGCAACGGTAACGCTTACGAATATGATTATGAAAACAATCTACACTTCCTGGAAGGAAACTACAACAACGAAAATGATTCCCGCCTTGTCAGACTGATGTGGCAACAGCGTTCGGACGTAACAACCGAATTCTTCGCCTTTATCAACCTTCTCAACAAAGCAGGACTGATAGATGCTGGTTCCGGTAAACTGTCTGCAACCGAGCTTACCGCAGACGATTGTCTGATGTTCATCCCTACAACCGAGGCTCTTGAGAAAGCCATCAAGGACGGACGCATACCGGGAATAAGCGGAGCCAACGCCACCATAGGTGCAGCAGACTTCATCGACATGTGCGAAGTAACCGATGCTGAAGCCCTGAAATACTACCTCCGCGTTTATTTCATTCCACTCACAACGGCAGCCATCACTAACATTCCCTACATCGGATGGGGTGAGAACACCGAAGAAGTGGGCGGCATTATCACTGCACGTACCGACACCAACACCGGAGCATCCGGTGCTGTGGAAATGGTAGAGACAAAGGTGAACATATATGAGGAAGGCGGACGCATCAGCGTTGCCGTAATCGACAAAAATACCGGAATAACCGGCACTCACGTGTACGTAACTCCCACTTACGATTACTTCCCGTTCATGTTCGCCGATGGTGCAGCACATTTCATCGAAGACGTATTCTAATCTACTAAGAATTATCACGATATGAAAAAGTTGAAATATATATCATTAATGCTATTTGTCATGGTGGCGCAGACAGTGTTTGCCCAAAAGACCGTGACAGGTACCGTCACGGAGATGATAGGCAACAACATAGAGCCCAGCATCGGCGTAAACGTGACGTTCGTAAACAGCCAGAACCGTATTCTTGGTGGTGTGGTAACCGACTTCAACGGTAACTACTCTATGAAAGTACCCGAGGAGAAAGGTCAGCTCACACTTGTCTTCTCTTACATAGGAATGAAGACCCAGCGTGTGAAATATAACGGACAGGCTACACAAAACGTTCGTCTCGAGAAAGACGATCACGTTATAAAGGAAGTTAAGGTTAGCGGAAAGCGTAGCCGCCGCAACGAAATGGGTCTCACGCAAAAACAGCAATCGTTTGCAACACAGAAATTATCGATGGACGAAATCACAGCCGTATCACCTGTAACCTCCATAGAAGAGGCTCTGCAAGGAAAACTCGGCGGTGTGGACATCATCGTGGGTGGCGACCCTGGTGCCAAGAGTAACATCCGTATCCGTGGTACAGCCACTCTGAACGGCAATTCAGACCCGCTCATCGTGGTGAACGGAGTACCCTACTCTACCGACATCGACGATTCATTCGACTTCAACACAGCAAATCAGGAAGATTTCGCACAGATGCTCTCGCTCAACCCTAACGACATCGAAAGTATCGAAGTACTGAAAGACGCTGCATCTACAGCCATCTACGGTACCGACGGCTCCAATGGTGTGCTTCTCATCACCACAAAGCAAGGTACAACAGGCAAGACTCGTTTCTCGTTCTCGACGAAAAATACCATTGGCTTCGAGCCTACCACAATCCCCATGCTCAACGGCGACCAGTATAAAGCATTCATACAGGATGCCATCTGGAACGCCGCAAACGCACGCGGACTGAACTCAAGTCCCGACCTTCTGGAAATGTTGTTCGATACGCCGGATATAGGTTATGAACCTACATACCGTTACTTCGATGAATACAACCAGAACGTAGATTGGCTCGATTATATCACGCGAAATGCATTCACTACCGACAACAACTTCTCAATGTCGGGTGGTGGCGAACGCGCCACATACCGCCTGTCAATGAGCTACCTCTCGCAGGATGGTACTACAAAGGGAACAAGCCTTACACGTTTGAACACATCTATCGATGTTGGCTATCGCTTCAGCGAAAAACTTACTGTAAGAACGGAATATACTTACTCTGATTCAGAAAAGAAATCGCCGTGGGTAGATTCTGATCAACTCCGCTCGGAAGCTCTGCGCAAGATGCCAAACAAGAGTCCCTACTACATTGACGATGTGACCGGCGAGATGACCGATACATACTTCACCCGTCAGAATAAGGAGGACTTCCAAGGAGCATTCAACGGCTCTAATCAGAACTTCCATCCCATCATCATGTCGAAAGACAGCTACAAGAACCTGAACACAAAGGAGCAAAAGATGACGGTGAACGCAAACTGGTACATACTTCCAGAACTTACGTTCTACGGATATGTGTCCATGAAATACAAGACCACCAAGACAGAATCTTTCCTGCCACAGACTGCTACGGGAGTAACCACATTGAGCGAATATGCAAACCAAAGCAGTGACTACTATACAAACAACTTCTCGTTGCAGTCACAGGCCAAACTGATCTACGCCAAAGACTGGATGGAGAAAAAACACCAGCTTACCGTAACCGGACTGTGGAAGACACAACAGTCAAGAAGTTCAGCCAGCACATCTACGCGCTACAATGTAGCATCAAGTTCCATTGCCGACCCGAGCTCCGGCGGCGGTGTTCTGCTTTCCCAATCGTCATCAACATCCGAGGTACGCACCCTCTCTGGTATCGGAAGCGTGGTTTACACCTTCCTTGACCGCTACACCGTAAACGGAACAGTAAACTACGAAGGAAGGTCGAGCCTCGGCAAGAACAACCGCTGGGGTGTATTCCCCGCTGTGGGTGTATCATGGATAATGAGTGACGAACCGTTCATGAAATGGGCTTCACCCGTACTCTCTGAAACAAAGATTCGTGCCGACTTCGGTATGAGCGGAAACGCGCCCTCGGGTACATCACCCTACATAGGAACTTACTCTTCATTAGGCAACTACATCGATGGAAGCGCCATACAGATAGGTAGCATGCAGCTGAACAACCTGAAGTGGGAAAGCACCAAGGAAATAGACCTCGGTATCGATCTCAATTTCTGGGATGGCAAACTTACCGCTACGTTCGACTGGTACCGCAAGACCACAAGCGACGTGTTACAGAAGAGCGTAACCTTACCTTCATCTATCGGTCTCTCCTCGGCAAGGATTGCATGGTACAACTCCGGCAAACTGAGAAACGAAGGCTGGGAGTTCCGCATCGATTATGAAGTACTTAAGACAAAAGACTGGATGCTGAAAGTAAACTACAACGTCAACCGCAACAAGAACACCATCATCGAACTCCCCGAAAACATCAACGAGGAACAGTTCTCCATGAAGAACGGCACTTACGCCCAGCGTCTTATCTCCGGTACAGCAATAGGTTCTTTCTTCGGATTTAAATACGCCGGCGTTTACCAAAACCTGGAGGACACCTACGCCAAAGATGCTGAAGGCAACATAATGTACAACATGATAGGCGAGCCGATAGTAATGAAGAACGGAACCTACACATGCTATCCCGGTGACGCAAAATATGAAGATATCAACCACGACGGTAAAATAGACCAGAACGATATCGTTTACATAGGCAACAGTAGCCCGATGCTTACCGGTGGTGGCGGATTCAACCTGAAATACAAGAACCTCAGTCTGACCGTCTTCCTTAACTACCGTTTGGGACAGAAGATAATCAACACGGCACGCATGAATGCCGAATCGATGTATGGAACAGACAACCAGAGTACAGCCGTACTGCGCCGCTGGCGCAACGAGGGTGACCAAACAGATATACCACGCGCCCTTTACAAATATGGCTTGAACTATCTTGGAAGCGACCGTTTCGTAGAAGACTGCTCCTACGTACGTCTGCAGACACTCTCGCTCTCATACAACCTGCCGAAGAAATTCGTAAAGAAGATAGGTCTGACCTCTGCAAACGTGTTCTTCACAGGCTACGACCTACTCACCTTTACCGACTATAACGGACAAGATCCCGAGGTGACGCTGCCGAGCAATGTGACTGACATTGCACAAGACCAGGCACAGACGCCGCGCTCAAAGCGCATCTGTATGGGTGTTAACATAAACTTCTAAATAATAAAGGTATATGAAAGCTATATTTAAATATATATTCGGAGCCTTGGCTTGCTACAGCCTTGCCTCGTGCAACGACTACCTGGAAATCTATCCGGAGAATTCTCTGCCCGCCGACAAGTTTTGGGCGACAAAGGCAGACGTTGAATCGGAACTGATGAGCGGCTACTACATTCTGCGCAACTCGGTGGTTTCAAACCTTATTCCATGGGGCGAATTCCGCTCGGGATGTCTTACCAGCAGTCTGGGAACCGGCACAAACATTCTCCAGAAATGGGAAATAAAGTCGTCTAACTCCAACTACTGCAGCTGGGCAAACATGTATCGCATTGTGAACACAGCCAATCTGGTACTCGAGCACGCTTCTGAAGCGATGGGAAACGACGACACCTACCGTCAGGAAGAGTTGAACTCACACTACTGCGAGGCCTACTTCCTGCGCGCCCTGGCTTACTTCTATATAGTACGCAACTGGCGCGACGCTCCACTGGCACTCGAAGCATACGACACAGACGAGGTTCCCTACGCTCTGCCGAAGTCGAGTGCTGCTGAGATTCTCGCCCAAATAAAGGCTGACCTTTACGAGGCAGAAAGATTGAATGCAGCCAAAGAAGTATTTGAAACAACATGGGAGACCAAAGGTCGCGGTACAAAATGGGCTATTTACGCCCTCATGGCAGACGTTTGCCTATGGAACTCCGACTTCGACGAGGCAATCAAGTATGCTGATATGATTCTCAATTCCACTTCGCCTAATGCCCCACGCTTCATGAGTAGCGCCAACCGCAACAGTTGGTTCTCTATGTTCAACCCGGGCAACAGCAACGAAAGCATATTTGAACTGCAGTGGAATCATGAGAAATATGATGCCGGTATAGCACAAACAAACGATCTTCCCTACATATTCAACAATGTTCAGCTCGCAGGCTACAGTCAATACAGGATGAGTGATGCCCTGCTTGAAGAATTCCAACAGGACTATACTGACATCAGCATGGCTTACCTGGGTCAGCCGGATATGGCTGTACGCACACTCTACGGAACATGTAGCGAGATCAGCGGAACCTGCGGACCTTACATTTGGAAGTATATTGGCGGAACATCACGTACAGACAAACGCACGGAAACATACTACGATCCGAATTTCATCATCTACCGCGTAGCTGAAATAATGCTTATTAAGGCAGAAGCACTCGTGATGAAGAATCTCGGAGGCAACGCAACCGACTATCAGACTGCAATCAACCTTGTAAACGAGATACGCAAACGCACTAACCTTACACCTGACGAAAGCATCACGGCACAGAGTAGCGCAGGCGACATTCTCGATTACATACTGAGCGAACGCTTGAAGGAACTGGCTGCCGAAGGTAAGTCATGGTACGACATGTTGCGCCTCGGTCACTACACACCATCATACGGCATTGACTTCAAGACAAGATTCCTCATTAACAATGTTATAAAGTACAACGGTACAGCATCGGATTCATGGATACGCTCGGTACTTAGCAACGAAAACGCATGGTACCTGCCTATCACTGACAACGAAATAAAATACAACCAGAATCTTGTGCAGAATCCATATTACCTATAAAAACTGAACGACAATGAAAAAAGCATTATTTATATTCACAATACTGCTCTTCTCGCTCGCTTCCTGCGACGACCCGAATGAAGGCGAGCTGTTTGTACAGCCGGCGGAAGATGCATCCGAGATGTCGATTACCGATGTACTGGAGTCACAACCGGAGACCTATTCGATGTGGATAGAGTTCATGAAATATGCCAACTTCTATAACGCATTGAAGAATACGGACAAAGCAACAATATTCTGTCCTAACAACAAAGCAGTGCAGGAGTTTCTTGCAAAACGTGGCGTAAACTCAGTTCAAGAGCTTGATTTGGAATATGCTAAGAACGTAGTACGCACACACATCATCAATGAAAAGAGTCTGACAGACTCCACAATCAATCAGGCAGCCAAGGCACTGACAACAATAGATAACTCGACGCTGTTCAATTCTTTCCTCAACCTGAGCTACGGATACAAGATTACCGATGTTGATGACGCTGAAAAAAGCGACGTTGTCTACAATAGCGAATCCATATACATAAACAATCAGGCAAGAATAGACAAGTACTCTGTAAACTGTATCAACGGAGTGTTCTTTACAATGGGTGATGTCATCAAACCTCTGACTGAGAATATTGTGGAAAAGCTTGAAATGGACGGCAACTATAGTATCTTTGCCGCAGCCATCCGCGCAGACCAATATGCCTCAAGCATAGCAACACAGGTAAGAGACACCATAATTGCCGACGACGGAAGCAAGGTAATCACCGAGACACGCAAGACATGCTTTGCCGTTCCCGATGATGTGTTCAGGGCAAAAGGAATCAACAATATTGATGGTCTCAAGCAATGGCTTGTAAATAACGGCGAGACAAAAAATCCCGATGCTGCACTTTCTGAATATCTGAAGTATCACTTCCTGACACGCGAATATTCTACGAGCGAATTGTTCAACTTCACGGAAGAAGGCGAGACACTCATCTACGACACTCGTCTGGAAGGTCAAGCCATCACAGCAAGCATCACGGATGCGACAAAATATGTAAACAAGACCGTCAAGATTCTGCGTAGCGACATCGAAGCAAGCAACGGATATATAAATAAGGTAAACGACATCATGCCTGTATATCATCCGGAGCCTGTAACAGTACGCTGGGACTTCCTCAACAGCGCTGACATTATTGCTGCAGTAAACAACTATGGTATAAGCAACGGATACGGCAACCTGTTTACGTCCAAGCTGACCAGCGCTGAAATAAAGGTAGATCTTAGCGAAGACTTCCGCGACGGAAACAACGGTGTAATTTCATCGTTCACATACTTAGCCAACGAAAGCAAGGCAAGTTATGGAAACTACCGTAAAGTAGGCTTCTACAAAGAGGCATACACTAACGCGAACGATCCAAGCCCGAAGCACAAGGCCTACATGAACAATTACCTATGCCTTAACCTCGGCTACGCCGGATGGATACAGTTCAATACACCAGTTATCATTGCCGGCAAGTACAAGGTGGTACTCCATTATCTCAAGGACATCACTCTCTCCGCTCTCTTTACGACCGGAACAATGACACGCTTCGACATTGACGACAAGAAAGTGATAACCTATCTGTACAAAGGCGTACCGCGCACCCCATTGTATGATACTCTCGAGACCACTTTGTTCAATGTAATGGAGTTTGAAGGGTCAAAGAGCCACACATTCAAAGTAACGATGATGGACATCAATGCAAAGACGGCAAACTATTATCGCCAGATGCTTGACTACATCGAATTCATACCAGTTGAATAAAAATAAAGAAGACATGAAAAAGTACTTTATCATACCGGCGATTGCCTTTATAGCCCTGTTCGCTGCTACCTCCTGCTCGGAATGGGATGACCATTACGATGAAGCGAACATAGCAAGCACATCCAATGTGATTGTTTACGACGGCACCATAAGCGATTTCATAAAGTCGGCACAAGGCACAATTTTAGAATATACAGCCACGCAATCCGATCCTGTTGGTGGAAGCAACTACGGCAAAAGCGATATAAGCAAAATGGCAACACTCTTCGTAAATACCGGAATTGCCAATTCGCTTGATGCTAACCAGTCGTACACGCTGATTGCATGCGAGAACGAAGGTTATGACGAGAACAATATCACCGATGCTGCAGCCTATACAAAATATTGCACCGCTGATATGGCATTGGCACCATCTGTTCTCAAAGACGGCTTCGGCATCCAGACGCGCCTCGGTAAGCAGATTTGGATAAACGGAGACGGCGATAACCAGACCCTTGACGGATCCAAGATAAAAGTAGTAGTCAAAGCAAACAACGGTTACGTATATGTAATAGATAAAATGCTATCCATTCACCCGTCGGTTTATGAATATCTGCTGAGCCTCGGAGACGAATATTCTACATTCAAGAATATGGTGACAAAATACGACTACGAATGGTTCGATAAGGAAAACAGTACCATAATAGGCATTGCCCAGGACGGTAGCACACTCTACGACTCTGTGAAAGTAATACGCAACACACTGATGGATCGCTATTATGCAGACGGACAGCCTATGTGGAATATGCGTGACGAACAATACAATTCAACATTATTCATTCCTACAAACGACCAGATTTCAGCCGCAATCGAAGATGCTTGCGCAAAGGTTAGCAAATGGTTCAATGGCAGAGAAGCCACTGCAGAAGAGAAAGCCAAGTTTGAAGAATGGATAGTCAAGGCTTGCTTCGTAGACAAGAAGCTCGATACCGAGCAAGTCGGAGAATTGGGCGAACTGTTTGAATGCGTGGGAGGCTGCCGTGAGATAGTGGATGTAGCCGCCGACAAGACAACCTACGAAAGCATTGACGCCGCCTACTGGCATCCTGGCGTACAGCGTGCCAACACATCCGATGCTGTTCAGTTGAGCAACGGTGTGGCTTATCACCTCAACAAATTCAAGATTCCGAACCACGTCATCATCAGCCGTGTGAAAGCACGTCACTATGTCATTTGGGATGCATTAGGAGCTGAATTACAAGACAAATACTATAAATGGAACGGACTGACAGAGCCAAAAATAGTAAATGATGCCCAAGGTTCATTCTACAACAACACAACCAATATGGGAGACTGGCCCGACATAAACTATCATGTGATTACTGCCATCCCAACGGAGGAAGCGGTTGAAGATGGTGCCATCTGTAGTGTAGAATACACCGGTCTTGTAAGCGATGACAACGAAACATACTATGAATGTAATCTGCCTGCAGGAGAATACAACCTGCGCATGGGTTTCGTTCATTCACTTAAATACAGCCTTAGCGTATATTTCCAGGATGAGATTGATATCGAAAACGGAAAATATCAAGCTGGAATGAAAGATGTTGCCATGAGCGCAACAGCATCAAACTTCCACTTCGATCGTGGTGGAGCAAGCGACATTCCAAACTACGGAGACACCTATAATATAGGTTATCCGGACGGCTACGATCCCGCATCATGGCTGGAAATAAACGAGAACGCCTACTTGTACGATACCGACGGATGGCAGGTAAACACTGTCACGATGAAGAAAGAAGGCACATTCAAGATAAGGGTAGAATCGAAAGACATAAGCAGAATATGGGGTGAATACATAAAAGCCAATCCGAACTATACCCGTGACAAAAACAACAAGAACCAGTTGATGATGTACCACTGGTGTCTGCGTCCTACACCCAATAACTATTAAGACACTTATAGAATATGAAAAGACTTAATATAATTCTCGCAGCCTGCAGTGTCGCTGCAACCGTATCGGCACAGGAAGTGGCAGTGAAAAGCCGCTTGATGTCCACAGACGGCTCTCCTGTAAACGGAGCAATCGTCACAGTGAAAGGACATTCAAACACTGCACTTAGCGATCAGAACGGTTTCTTTGAACTGAAATCAGAAATATCGCAAGCCATTGTGAGCATCAAGGCAGAAGGATACTACGAAACAGAATTGCCTCTCTCCTATATATATAAGAAGAGCAGCGACCAACCTCTCACCATAACCCTCATACCCGAAGGTGAAGCCCTCTACTCTCCCATCGCATCGAGAATAGAAAACAAGGACTTCAGCGAGAAACTTAGCGTGGGTTCCGCCCTACGCGACGGAATCACGGGACTTCAGGTTATTGACAAGAGCGGTATGCCGGGCGAAGGCAGCTATCTCAACGTAAGAGGTGTTCACAGTTTCGTGGCAGAAAACAATCCTCTGATTGTTATCAACGGTATTCCCTACTTCGGAAATACAAATGTCAGTGAAGTCATCAATGGCTATAGCCGCGACCAGCTGTTCGGCTACGACCCGAAAGACATTCGCAGTGTGACGTTGCTCAAAGGAGCCGAAGCAGCCCAATGGGGTTCGCTCGGCAGTAACGGCGTTGTAATGATAGAGACGCAGCAAGCTACATCCGACAATCTCGATACAAGAATCAGCTTCAGCGGCAACTACGGCATGAACTTCAAGCGCGGTGCTCTGCCCGTACTTAACTCCAACCAATACCGCGGTTACATGAGCGATATAGGTATGACACGTTACGGCACGGTATCGCAACTTACAGGCGATTATCCTTTCTTGCTCAACGGTTATTCTCCTTATTCTTATCTGTTCAATGAGAATACCGACTGGATGGATGAAATACAGCGCACCGGCTTTACAACCGAGAACCTCTTCCGTGTAGAAGGAGGTGACGCTATCGCCAAATACAACATTTCGTTCGGTTACAGCCGCAACGAAGGTACGCTCAAGAATACCAACAGCGACAAGTATCACACCCTTATCAGTGCCGACGTGCTCGTAAGCCGCAAGATAGACGTATTTGCAAATATCGGTTTGAGCTACGTTACAGGCAACCTCAACAATACCGGCATGCAGCTCGAAACGAACCCGATACTGTCATCATATCGCAGCATGCCGCTGATAAACACCAACGGGAAACAGAGCGACGGTAGCATTCTAAGTACCTTGGCAGCCTATGACGCATGGAACTCATGGAACTCGCAACCCGTCTATACTTACGACAATGTGAGCAATCCTGTTGCATTGGCAAAAACAGTAGAGGGAAAAGACAAGATTTATGACGTGACAATGAACGCCGGTCTCAACTTCAAGTGGAACAATTATCTCACACTTACCGGTATTGTGAACCTCTACTACAATTATACAGAAGAGACAATGTTCATTCCCGGTGTCACAGACCGCGCCATTGTTCCGCAGCTCAACGGCACCGGCATCAACAAGGTGGGCAACGGCGTTCTTGAAGAGCGTACCAACACCTACCAGCTGCAGGCACGTTACAACCGTACCTTTAAAAACATACACGAGCTTAACGCCCTCGCCTACGGTCGCGTCATCACCCGCAAACTCGAAGGAGACATTGCCGAAGGCTACAACACCCCCAGTGACTTCTACAAGACCCTGGGCAACACACAGGACGGCAAAGACAGCTGGGGCTACAACACAGAATGGAACTACCTGAGCTTCGGTCTTAACGGCGACTATGTGTACAACAAGATTCTCCGTGCACAGGCAGGTCTCACGATGGATGCCACCAGCGCTTCAGGAACAGATGCAAGCCGTCTCGGCTTCTTCCCCTTCGGCAAGGTTACATTCATGGCTGCCAATCTGGGCATGCTTCCCACATGGATCAACAGACTGAATGTCACCCTCGGTGCCAGCCTCACAGGTAACAGCCGTTTCTCAAGCAACTACGGAAAAAACAGCTATGAGAGCAACAACGTGTTCGATTTGGGTAGCATTGTACGCTCCGGAATGCCTAATACGAAGCTGACATGGGAGAAGAAACGTCAGTTCGACCTCGCTTTCGACTTCTCTTTCTTGAGCAACAAAGTCCAGTTAGGCGTAGACCTCTTCACCAGCGAGGGCTATGACCTTCTGCTCAATCACGAGGTGTCGGGAGTTTACGGTTCTATGACCTATTACGACAACACCGGTAAGATTTCCGGTAAGGGCTTAGACCTCTCCGTTCGCGTGAATCCCATCCATACTAAAGACTTCGACTTCGTTGTGGCAGCCAATATGACAACAGTCAAGAACGAAGTGAAGAGCCTCGGAGGCGAGAACAGCTACACCACAAGCTACACCTCTTATAACAACGATGACGTGATGACCATCATGCAGGTTGGCGAGAAGCCCTACGAATTCTACGGCTACAAGACAGCAGGCGTGTACGCTACATCTGAACAGGCAGCCAATAGCGGTCTCGTAACAGCAGCCGGCAAGCCTTACGAAGCCGGTGACATCATCTTCGTTGACCAGAACAATGATGGTATCATTAACGACTACGACCGCGTAGCTCTCGGCAGCACCCAGCCCACCATCTACGGAGGCATCAACCTCATGTTCCGCTACAAGGATTTCTCTCTCGATGCCAACTTCGGCTACACTGTAGGCAACTACGTGTACAACGCGACACGCCGTCAACTGGAATCAATGTCTACATTCACCAACCAGTCTACAGCCGTTCTCAACCGCTGGCAAATAGAAGGTCAGCAGACCGACATTCCACGTGCAGCCTATGGCGACCCGTCGGGCAACAGCGCCTTCTCCGACCGCTGGATTGAGAAAGGCGATTATCTGAAGCTCCGCAGCGTAAAACTCTCTTACGCCTTCAAGAATCTTCTTTCCATCATACGTAGCGGTAATGTATATATCGAAGCAGACAATCTCTTCTGCCTTACCGATTACCTGGGAAGCGATCCTGAATTTGCCTACTCTTACGACGAGAGCATGAGAGGCTTCGACTATGCGAAATTAGCAACACCGGTGACTCTGAAACTCGGTTTTAACTTAAACTTCTAACACTCACAATATGAAAAGACTAAGATTAGCTTGGGCTGCTGTACTTTTCGGAGCAATGACATTGCTTGCCACATCGTGCAGCGATTTCTTTGAAACTGATCCAAAAGATGTCATCAGCGAAAAAGATTATATAACCAAGGAGGACGAAATGTACAAGGCTTTCCTCGGTATCATAAGCCGCATGCAAGAAGCCGGTGATCATAGCATCATACTTACAGACACCCGATGCAACGTGCTCGAGACTACAGAGAATGCTCCCCTTGCACTGCAGAACATATTCAACTACAACAATACCGACGGCAACGAATATGCCGACCCTACATGCTACTACTCCATCATCGTTACCTGCAACGACTATATTGACAGGATGGGTGAGTATCACCACAACGTGGGCGGATTGAGCACCAACGCCGAGACCAACTTCAAGGCTCTGCTCAGCATGGCCATTCGTCTCAAGGTATGGGCTTACCTGAAGTTAGGCAGCATCTACGGACAGGCTTATTGGTTTGACGATCCACTTAGAGAAATCAAAGACCTTTCGGATGCGAGCGTCTTCACGAAATGCGACATGGGACAGCTTGCCACCAAAGCTATCGACCTGCTCAACACCGGCATCGATGTTGATGGCATGCACATAGACAGCGACATCGAGCTCAACTGGGCTACTTGGCTTGACGAAGAAAACCAGAACGAGACACTGTACACAAAATGGTACTATCTCGTTCCGCCACGTATTCTTCTCGAAGCCGAGATGCGCGCATGGCGTGCAAGCTACGTATCGGAGAGCAGCGCACAAGCCGACTGGCTCTGGATTCGCGACAACCTGCTGCAGCGCATGCACGACATACACACATGCCAGAAGGGCTTCAAACTCACCCCTATGTTCAACTTCTCCATCATCGGTTCGAGCACCGGCGACTGGAAGATGGCTCCCAACATCTATCAGATGAATGCCTACCTTTCATCGGGTGTACGAGACGAGTACTATCCCTACCTGCTCATCTTCCCCACCGAAGAAGTTGGCAACAAGTTCCAGTGCATCAGCGGCATCATGTACGACTTCACAAACCATCAGACCAACCGTATCGTACAGTATTTCTGTCCTGAATATCCCTCTGCCGATTCTTATTTCCTGCGTCCTTCGGAATACAGCAAGTCACTTTATGGCGAGGACGACATAAGAAGCATAAGCCAGAAAATTGTAATGAACACTCTTGGCGGCAAGGACTGTGTAACCAAATACTACTATTATTACGAGCGCAATATCGGAGGTTACAAGTATCTGCGTGACAACATCTTTGAAATACAACCTACCATACCCACATTCCGCGGTCACGACTTCCACTTCCTGCTTGCTGAAGCCGAAAACCACCTGGGCAACTGGCAGCAAGCCAACGCCATCCTCAATGACGGTGTGCTCAATGCCCTGCCCGACAAGCTTCTGCCAGAAGATTGGAACAAGAACTACGACTCTTGGCTTGGCGAAACCATTCAAATTGCAGAAAACGAAAGTGGCTCTAATATCAGTCAAGCCGGCAGTGGCAACATCGGTCTTGCCGGAGCTATGCGTGGCAAGCTGCACGAGCTTCCCGTCGTAGAAGATGGCAAGATAATGTACAAGGGCGTGGAAATCACCGAAGAAGAGCGCAAGGAAATCTTCGACTGGGAACTTGCCGACGAATATATGAAAGAATATGTAGCCGAAGGCAAGAGCTACTCCTTCCTCTGCAAGATTGGCGAACGTTATGCCAACAGCGCACGCGGCGGCAACGCATCGGAAGCCCGCACAAAGTTTGCCGAGCGCATTGCTCCCAACCACAAGATGGCTGGAGGCAACGTAACAGGCTACAAAGACGATGTAAGTTCAATAGGATACTTCATAAAATGGAATCTTAAAGACGTGAAATAAGACAGTACGTTAAGCCCCGGCACTGTCCACGTGCCGGGGCAATAGGAACTATTTACAAATAAATATCACTAACAAAAAACTTTTAATTATGAAAAAACTTTCCATGATTGCTTTGGCAGCGATGACCCTCCTGCCAAGTTCAATGCAGGCTACCGAGCGCATTGACACGGTGACCACAAAGAACGAGTTCACCGAAGCCATCAATGCTGCAAATGCTGCGAAAGCGGGCGATGTATTCAAGATCGTCTGCAAGTGGGACGCAGCTACCCCACTCAACCTTAGCACAATCAAGCCGACAATGGCAGCCGGTACTCTCATCATTACCAGCGACGAGACAGAGTATGACAAGATGCCCCAGATGCTGGTAGGCTTCGACTGGGCAGGTGACCTGAATGACGACGGTAAGTTCGCCCTTATCTTCGAGAACGTAGGTCTGCAGTACCGCACCGGCAAGGAAGCAACGTCCGGCCAGATCGTTTACTTCAACAAGCGTGATGCACAGATGGACTCCATCGTATTCCGTAACTGCGATATCAGCAACTACCCGCGTACACTCTATCGCGCAGTGCCCAAAAGCAGTACAGCTGCAGACATCAAGAACATCGGCAAGATAGAAATGACAAACTGCCGCGTACACGATGCCAACATCTCCACCGGTAACAACTGGGCAGTAATCTATCCCGGACAGGCTGTTCAGGAAGTTGTCATCAAGGACAACATGTTCCACGACATACCTTACTGCAAAGCTATCTTCCAGATGGGTTACGCTTCAGAAGGAACCGGTACTACACCTACCTTCACCTTTGAAAACAACACCGTTATCCAGGCAAAAGCTGTTCCTGCCGACAGTACCTTCAACAACCAATTCACTGTAATCAACGCAGGCGGATACTTCGGATTTGGTGCTGAATTCTACATCAACAACAACATCTTCCTTGCACCGCAAGCCGGAAATTACGCAGACCTTACAAAGGATGCCTTCAATGGCGATGGCGTAATCCTCAATGCAAACAGTGCTATCGTTTATGCTTCAAACAACGTTATTGATCCTATTGCATACAAGCCCCTTCAAGATAATGACCCGGGTGAAACAAGCGAGAACTACTGGTATATCAATGAGGTGACAAACAGCTATGCTCCTGCCGATGCCGGTATCACATCATGGGAATCGGGCGTAACATTCCAGGACCCCGAAAAATCTCTTTACTACATGCTGAAGAGCTCACCCGCCTATACCATGGGCGTTAATGGCACATATCTTGGTTCTGCCAACACTTACGTTGATGAATTCCCTGTAAAGGCAAGTGTAAATGTTACCATCAACGGTCCGCTGTACATCACATACGATGTAGCCCCCGCCAAGTCACAGTACTATGTAGGTGACGAGGTGACCATCACACTCAACGACCACAACAGCATATACCGCACATTCAACACCTTCAAGGGATGGAGCGACGGCAGCAATGAGACAGTACGTACCATTGTTCTTGATAAAGACTTCAACGAAACCGCAACATTCGAGAACGATGAAAGTGTAATCTCTGCATTCGACTTCAGCACAATCAAGGCTAACAACAACAAGCTTGCTTCTTACGATGCAGACATCTTCTTCAACACTGACACCACATTCAGGGCAACAGTCAAGGCCATCGTTTGCGACACTGCTACAAGCAAGGTTGCTCCCTTCAACTATATAGAAGGCTACTTCCAGGGTCGTGCCGCCAAGTTCGGTGAAGACGATGCAGAAATGCAGATGCCTATCATCTCACGCCGTACAGCAGCCATTGCAAAAGAGGCACAGCGCGACTACGCACTCATCATCTTCTCTACCAAGGCAATGTCAAACGTCAAAATCTCTGCATTCGTAGGCAGTGACAACAATGCAGCCAAGACACAGGCTCTCGAGTACTCTACCGACAGCGTTACATGGACACGCCTTGCAGCAGTTGATATCCAGAACGGCACATGGGAGGAACTTGAAGCCACTCTGCCTGCAGATCTCGAAAACAAAGACAGAGTTCTGGTACGTATTATCGGTGACCTCGCCAACGGTCACATCGTAACTCCTGATCCGGACGGCGGTCTTGTAGACGATGCAGGTCAGGAAGTTGCAGAAAAATATCTTGCAGCTGACTCTTACGAGTACATTGGCAACATCCTTATCTCCGGCAACACAGCCAACGGTATCGTTATTGTAAACAACGAGAAGAAGGCAGCCGACAGCAACGCTCCTATCTACAACATGATGGGTATGAAAGTTGCCAAGGGCACAAAGGGTCTGCTCATCCAGAACGGCAAGAAATTTATTGTAAAGTAACAAGCGTCAATGGAATGACGTGTCGTAACAAAACGACATAAAACATTCTGCGACATCACATAACGGAGGCTTCCCCACAGTGAAAACAGCTGTCGGGGAGGCCTTTTTTTGTTAAAAAGCACCCATTTCACCAATTTTTCGTCCAACAGAATAGAAATCTTTATATATCTTTGCATACACATACCTGTAATTACGACGAATGAATAACTAAAACATAAGCTTATGAAACTAAGAAACAAACTCTTTATCGGTGCAACCGCCCTTCTGCTTTGTGCCACATGCCTGCCGGCACTCGCCGACGACGCCAAGGAGAAGACACCGGCATTCCCCGGTGCCGAAGGCTTCGGACGCTACGTAACCGGCGGTCGCGGTGGAAAGGTGTATCACGTAACCAACCTCAACGACTCGGGCGAAGGCTCTCTGCGTCAAGCCCTAAGCCAGAGCGGCGCCAAAATCATTGTCTTTGACGTATCGGGTACAATACACCTGAAGTCGAGCCTCGGCATTCCCGCCAACACCACCATTGCCGGACAAAGTGCACCCGGCGACGGTATCTGCATAGCCGACTATCCCGTGAGCGTAAGCGGTAATAACGTAATTATAAGATACATGCGTTTCCGCCTCGGCAACAATTATGTTCTGCAAGACGGAGCCGACGGTTGGGACGCTCTCAACGGCATGGACCGTGAAGGCATCATAGTAGACCACTGCTCCGTAAGTTGGAGCATCGACGAATGCTGCTCGTTCCTCGGCAACAAGAACACCACCGTACAGTGGTGCATAGTGTCGCAGAGTCTCGTAAACTCAGGTCACTCCAAAGGCGCACACGGCTACGGCGGCAACTGGGGCGGTTCGGGAGCGTCGTTCCACCACAACCTCCTCGCACATCACGGCAGCCGCACCCCGCGTCTCGGTCCGCGTCCTACAACCCAGCTCGACGAGCGCATGGATATGCGCAACAATGTGATATACAACTTCGGCGGTAACGGATGCTACGGCGGCGAGGGCATGACGGTAAACATCGTAAACAACTACTATAAACCGGGCCCCGGAACGCCGACCGACAAAAAGGGCTACCGCATAGCAGGCATCGGCGTGCGTACAAACGAATATATCGCCACCTATCCCGATTACGCTCCGGCACTGCACCTCTGGGGCAAATACTTTGTTACGGGAAATTACAACTCATTATATACCAATGTTAATAACGACAACTGGAACTATGGTGTGATAACACAGGTGGATGCATCAAGCTGCGACGGAACGTTTACGCAAGCTACACGCGACTCCATAAAGCTTGAAGAGCCCATGCCCTTCATTCTCACCACAACCCATACCGCCGAGGAGGCTTACGAGATGGTGCTGGCATACGCCGGAGCATCACTCAGCCGCGACTCTTACGATGATATGATAGTAAGCGACACGCGCAACGGCGTGGCATCATACACAGGAAGCGGTCTGAGCGCAGGTTTTATAAATTCGCAGGATGATAACCGCCCTGCCGGTGCCGACGACACATGGAGCGCATGGCCAACACTGAACAGCACAAAGGCAAAGACCGACAGTGACGGCGATGGTATACCCGACCTCTATGAAGAAAACAACGGTCTCGACCCGAGCGACCCGAGTGACGGCGCTGCCATTGCAGCCAACGGTTACAGCAACGTGGAAAACTATCTGAACAATCTCGTAAGCAAGATAACGAACGAACAGAACTCCGGCGGCGTGCAGATGGGTGACGTGCAGAACATAGGAGACGAGCCGCTGCCCGATCTTTACGAGATTTCGCCAGCAACATCGACCGCAGACTGGAATTTTAATGACGGCATCAGCATAACAACAGGCAAAGGCTACTCTACCGGAACAGGCAGTGGCATTACCGGAATAAAGTATTCGCGCAACGAGACATTTACCATCAACCTGCCCGATGGCGTGAACATAGGTGCCGTAGAGTTTAATGGTTACAGCAATGCCGACGGAACGGCTTATCTGTACAGTCTGAACGGAGTGACATACAACGCCACCGACTACGTATTTCCAGCACGTGCTCTTGCCACACACAAGGTAACGCTCACAAAGAACGCCACCTCTACCCTGCCCTTCCAATTCAAGGACAATCAGGTAGTAGCTAACATCATTCTCTATACAGCCGTAGCAAGCGGCATAACAGAGATAAGCAACTTCAGCACCAATCCGTCAGAGAGCAGGATATACACCATCGACGGACGCAAGGTGAACGGAAGCCTCGGCACACTGGGCAAAGGCATCTACATCATCAACGGAAAGAAGGTTGCAATACACTGAAAATATTTACAGTAAAGCACATTAAACAATGCAGGCGGAGTTTCCCTACACAACAGGAAACTCCGCCAGTTTTTTCCCCCTAAATCAGATACTAACCGAAGTTTGAAGTCATAGCCTCATCTGCATGTATTGTAACACCCCACAGAGAGCATCTGAAATACTACCGTTATAGTTTCATTAACATTTTAGAAAAATCTTTACTTTAACGTGTGTTAATCGGCACCCAAACCTCGATTTGTAACCTACGACGCGAAATTTGGCGTTTTTACTCTCAAATAGGGAGCGCTGATAGTCAGCAAGTTACGTGTTTTGCGATTTAATACCATTTCATCGGTTTGCCGTTACGTACGTGA
>CAMTJK010000019.1 GCA_947072805.1 uncultured Prevotella sp. | reverse complement strand
AAATCTTTACGCTTCATCCGACATTTCGAGTGATAGTGTCTTAAAAAGGAAAACCGCTGAACAAATTGTATATTTGAATTACGACCAACAAATGTACAGTTATGAACAGCAGTTTTCTATATCATGCTTGGGGTCTTTATACCCACAAATGCACTTGTGAAGAATACAAAGGTAACACAATTATCTTGCATGTTGAAGCAAAAGATCGCAAAAAGAATGTCCAAAGTATGGCCACCGTCATTTGGTCAAGAATGGTTTTCGCATACGTGACTTTATTGGACTTCCAATAGGTGGAAAGAAGGTCATAATCCGTATGAAAGTCCAACGATACAAATGTAAGAACAAGGATTGTGATTACGACCGTCAAGAGAAGATACCTTTTGCAACAGGCAGTTGTGGCTATACCCACCGTTTCGCAAAATACGTAGTCGTTTTGTTGCGTGGCATGACCTTGAAAGATACCGCCAATTTATTGGGCGTATCTTGGGATATCGTCAAAGAGATACATACCCGCCATCTTGAAAATCATTACGCTCCCCATTCTCTTGAATGGTGTAGAGAGTATTGGCATAGATGAGTTTGCTGTCCGCAAAGGGCATGTATATAAGACAATCGTGGTTGACTTGAAAAGCGGCCGTATCATATATGACGGGGACGGAAAGAGAAAAGATGCCTTAGAAGGATTTTGGAATCGAATTGGAAGGAAAAGTATTGACATAAAGTATGTTGCAACAGACCTCTCGGCGGCTTTCATATCATTGGTATATGAAAATTGTCCCATGGAAAAAGACATCAACAAACGTAAAGTGCTGAAAGGCACACGATACCTACTCTTGAGTAATGGAGAGGACATCTTTGACAAAGAGTATAAGACAAGGCTTGATAATGCATTGGAAATGAACAAGCCTCTCTCACAAGCATACTATCTAAAAGAGCAACTCCGGTAAATTTGGACCCAGATTAATAAGGAAGAGACTGAAAAGGTTATGCTTGATTGGATAAGGCAAGCTCAGGAGAGTAAAGTTCAGCAACTGGTAAAAATGGCTGCTACCATAATGGCACACAGAACCGGTATACTTGCATGGTATGATTGCCATATCTCGACAGGAAAGGTAGAGGGTATCAATAACAAAATAAAGGTAATGAAAAGAACGGCATATGGATTTAGGGATGAGCATTACTTTAAACTAAGACTATAGGCCCTACATGATTGCCGTATCACTCGAAATGTCGGATGAACCAAAAAATATATCAAGCCTGAGATGAAGGTGTATGAAGTGGGAACACATCAATTACTGCAAGCTTCAGCAGTAACATACAGAATTGTTGGAGGCAGAACATCAGATGACGACGATGACATGTGGTGACAACTGTCACTGCGTGTGACTATAATAGCCTACACATTCTAAAGAGGCTCATGGAATACACTGTTATTCCGTGGGCCTTAATTCGTATATTTAGGCAAGTAAAATAATATTGCCCCTAAAATCGGTATATGACTTTTATGGGCAATAATAATTATAGACTTTTAATTTAAACAATTCTACAGCAATCTGTATAATTTTATTTCAGAATTCAATCCACTTTTTACAGGTGTCCAATTCTCATATCCTGTTTTCTTATAATTGATATCGACGATGTTGATTTCATTGAACTTCCGCCAATTTACTCCCTTTCTGTCTAATTCTGCAATTCTATTAGCAGGAAGATTGGTAACCTCTATTCTAATGGTGTTATCTCCAGGTTTGAAGGCATTAATGCAGTTCAATGTGTAAGGTACAGACCATGCACAACCAATAAAACGGTCATTGATATATACACGTGCACTCTCGCGTACATCTCCTAAGTCAATCTGCCAGTTATGGGATGATTCCTGGTTGTTCATTGTAATGTGAGTGGTGTATGTTCCTGTACCCATTGTTACCTTGACGGAATCATCATCAAGATTCTCCCACGTTTGTAAATGGTCTAAAGTAAACTTTGTTGAGACAAGTGGTGCACTGTTTTTGAATTCCAATGTCCAGTTACCGTTCACTATCTTACATACGTTATCGTCTCTGCGTGGCATCTGTGGCTTTGGTTCTTGCAATGGTTGATTGTATGTTTGAAGTATCATGGATTCACCGCTTTTCAGATTTATAAGTATGCTATCTGTTGATATGTCTGTCTTATAAATACTACCATCAAGCGGATTAAACCAACGTGCATCTTTGAATTTTACACCCAATGGCACCTTAGCACTGATATCATTCGGGGTAAGGTTTGCTATAAAATAGTGATACCCAGAATCGTTTTGTCTTCTGATAGCTCTCAACCCTAAATCTGTACGCATCAGTTCTGGCCTGGCTGCTGATGCCATTTCCTTTTGTGATGTTCCATATATAATTTTTGCTCCTTCAGATTTAAGTTTGTTTATATGCTCCTTTACATGTTGTGGCATATTACCGCTACCGGGGATAATTAGTGCGTGATATCGAGTACCGGCTGCTGTCTCAAGCATGCCATCCCGGAATGTTGTTGTAAGAAGATATTTCTCGCTTATATAATCACAATCGTATCCGGCTTTATCTATTTCTAGTATGCTCTGTATAAAGTCGGGCGCTTTTTTCTTCATTGAATGAATATCAAATTGCATTAGCAGGGAACCGGGCCCCTTACCAGACCTTGCAGACCACATATCACGAACAGGCAAATAAACCAAAAAATCATTGTCCGGTTTTCCCATTTGCAGGAAACTTTGGCAACGTTCGATGTATTTCATAAGAAAAGGAGCGTCATGCCATATACTGTTTGTCGGACTCATATCAATTGACGCATAGAATTTCCATCCTGGCCACGCATCGTTTTGGGGTGAATAACACGTACCGTGAAAATACATGTTATTTACACCGCATGTGAACATAAGATCTATGTCCGGCTTGCATTGCGACAATGAAGTACGAAAGTGTTCGGTCAGCCATGTGAAGGTTTCACTACTAACCAGTTTCTTGCCATTTATATGTGCTGCAGAAGAAGCATACTTCAACATAGAAACATCACTGTCATTCTTTCTTGTAAAACCGACATCTGTTCTGAGACCTTTAATTCCGAAATCTGATAGTCCAAAACCCTCTATCTCTGGTATATCTACAGCAGAATATATATCTATAAGATTTGCTGGCGATCCATGTGCCTGATTTCTTGTCTTAACTCCATGTGAATGAGCCCATGACGTCCACTGCTCGGTGAAATTCTCCAACAACAAATCACTTAGAGTTTCACGATAATCAATAAGTACTTTATTATCTTTATCCTCTTTTTCTCCTAAAAGCTCAAGAAAATGCTCTTCTAATTTATAGCCTCTACGTTTTTCAAATTCTTCAAATATCTTTGGCGTCCAATTTGCCTTGTATACCTCGTAAGAATCATTGAAAAAAGAGTGAGGGTAGGGGGATGATGAATTATCGAACGCCTTTTCAAACCGTTGTAAATAATGTGCTACAGCATCTCTGTCAAAATGATCAATGACATATCCTTCTCCACCTGGTGCCGCTCTCTTAACTTGTTGCCGAGTTCTTGAACAGTATACAGTAATTATTTGATACTGTTTCTTCTTTGGAGCCTTATCCCATTTTAACAAGCCATCGGATGAAACATACGACGTTAAATCTATAACCTCATTTTCCCCATATGCCATTGACCTTTGGAGCGTTGCATATTTTTTTTCTTTTACTTCTTTAATATTTACGTCAATGCCGGAACGTAAATCCTTTCCATATACAATGGTATCTGTATATGCCAGTTTTGCAGCTGCTTCACTAACAGGAACCTCTGGTCCTCCAAAGGGCCATCCGGTACCATTGTTCATATCTATCAGGATATTATTACGAACGCCTTGCTCCTCAACATATTTGAGAATATTCATCCAAGGCATGGATAGAAATTGAAGATTATTTGCATCGTTGCCTTTCACACCATATAATGGAGTTATCTCAAGTGCTCCCAATCCGGTTTTGGAATATTCTTCCATATTCCATTTCAGGTCCTTTTCATTAACAGCAGAACCCAACCACCACCACCGAGCACCGGGCTTTGTTTCTGCTGTAACAGCAGGCCAGCTCTGAGCTGATGCATTATAAATGCCCCAAATGCTTAATACAAAGATAATTGTTGATAATCTTCTCATTGTCTTATTGATGTTGTTTTTTTATTTCAATTTCCATCAGGTTTAATGATATCGATGCAGGATGCTGGAATCCACTCAAAAGTACTCCAATCATCCGGCTTGTTCGGATTGAAATCTTTATAGTCTGATTTTATATAATTTGCTAAAGGTAAATCAAGCTGTTTAATACCCATTACAACCATTTTTGCAACCTCATAAGCTCCATATGCATTGAAATGTGTATTATCTGCTAAATCTCGTTCTTGCCCTGGAAAAGAATTCTTAGGATAATGCACTAATGCTTTTTTACTGTTTTCATATCCTAATGTTTCAAAAAAGATCTTCGTCTTTTGGTGTAAATCTATAATCGGCACGTTCTCACGAGCAGCTACGGCTTTCATTGCTGCAGGAAAATCTCCGTGAGTGTCTTTTATAAATTTATGTGTTTGGTCAAAATTTCTTCTCTGAGTTGGAGTGCAGAATATAATATTTGCATCTTTTGCCCTGACATTATCAATAAATATTTTTAAATTGCGAGAATAATGATACCAAGCACCAGAACCCGGACCTTTTTCTTTTTCGTCATTGTGACCGAATTCACATATTACCCAATCACCAGCTTTTATTGTAGATAATATTTTTGCAAGTCTGTTCTGAGCTATAAAACTACCTGCAGTCAAACCACTTTCTGCGTGATTACTGATAGAAATATTTGAATCGAACCATCTGGTAACCATTTGCCCCCAGCTTGCCCACGGTTCATTGCTCTGGTCTACAACTGTTGAATTGCCACACAAGTAAACTGTTGGACATTTATCATCTTCTTCAATTGTGATTGTTCTAATAACCGGTTTCTTTCCATTTATTTCCAAAGTTAATTTGTCATCCCAATTAAGATAACTTTTCTCTCTCGGTTTTAGTTTGACATTTTCTTTATCATTTATCCTGGGGGAGCGTTTATTTACAATAAATTCTACTGTTTTAAATTCGCCCTTATTCGTTTTAAGATTCTCCACAAATAAGCGCCTATTTTCTGCTCTAACTGTTGTTTCACCAGCAGTCTTCTTTGAACCAATTTCTATTTTTATTTTATAGTTACCATCTGGAACTTTTACAGAAAAGTAAAAAGGTTCATATTTCTTATTGTTTGGTGTCTTTAAAATATCATAACCAAAACCAATCGAGTCAGAGTAAGAGGGTAATGTTTTGGTAAAATCAAAGCTGTAATTATCCTGTGCCATGCTAACGGCAATGGATAGATAAAAAAACAATACCAATGTAATAATAATTTTTTTCATGTTTGTTTTAGTATTTAGATGATTAAATGTATTATTTATCATAATGTCGATTATGGCTGTTGTAAGGCGATTTTATAAAAGAGATAAAATCATTTTTAAATATTTTGTGTCAGACCAAGAAAAATCAGGAGAATGTATAATTGTTTTGAAAACTCTTACATTATCTTTTGGTATATTCTTAAGAATATTACGCTCATGAACTTTTATTATTCTATCTTGAACTTTAAAAAAATAATAATTAATTAACGGATATAATTTTGAATCCTCTAGAACATCCGTAGTTGTGACATTTACTTGATTATTTATTTCAAGATTAGTTATTTGTCTACTGTTGAGTATTTGAGTTTTATATGTTTCTACATCAATTTTTGTTATACAAAGTAATTTCTTATCAGAAATAGAATCTATTACACATGCAAGTCCTGAATCAATTTTCAAATATTCCTTATCTTCAAACTTTACAGACACAATGTTATCCATATTTGCCTGCATCACAGAATTATTTTTCTTATATACCAAATAACAGTTCTTTAGAAAAATGTTAGCTTGTTTCTCCTTTACCATAGTTCCATTATTTAAATAGATAACAGCATTCTGGAAATTATCGTAAACTGTTGTACGATCTATATGATTAACACTTGACTGCGCCACAATATGATACATAATAAAATTGAAGCAAATAAATAACAAAGTCTTTTTCATTTGTTTTAGTTATTTGAACATTACAGTACTACAAAGATAGTTATTTAAATCATAGGAAATGAACATTTTGCAATAAAAAGAATCAGATTAACGGTTTTTAATACAAAAACATCGCCACAATACAAACACCCTATTGTTTTTTTTTGTAATTTTGCAGCGCTTTTTGAATCTATGTTTATATAAATCTGATTATCAGACAATTATAATATTATAAGTTTTGTAGAATGAGACAATTAAAGATCCAGAAGAGTATTACGAACCGTTCAAGTGAAGCATTAGACAAATATCTGGTTGAAATTGGACGTGCCCCTTTGATTTCAATTGACGAAGAAATAGAATTAGCCCAAAAGATAAGAAAAGGTGGATTAGAGGGAGAACGCGCCAAGGATAAATTAGTGACAGCTAATTTACGTTTTGTTGTATCTGTAGCAAAACAATATCAACACCAGGGGCTAACTCTTACAGATCTAATTGACGAAGGAAACATAGGATTAATAAAGGCTGCTCAAAAATTTGATGAAACACGCGGATTCAAATTTATATCATATGCTGTTTGGTGGATAAGGCAAAGTATTTTGCAAGCTATTGCAGAACAAAGCCGTATTGTAAGACTTCCTTTAAATCAAGTCGGCTCTTTAAATAAGATAAATCATGAAATCAACAAATTTGAACAGGAGAACCAGCGCCACCCCTCGGTATCAGAACTAAGTGATGCTACAAATTTGGACGAAGAGAAGATTGGTCAGAGTTTAATGGCTGACGGTCATCACGTTTCCATAGATGCACCTTTCCAGGATGGTGAGGATAATTGTATGTTAGATGTTATGGCTAGTGGTGAAGATAGCCGTACAGATAGGAATGTTGATCATGAGTCGATGGCCCAAGAACTTAATACAGTACTTAATAAAGTTCTGAAAGAACGAGAAATTACCATTATAAGAGAATGCTTCGGTATCGGATGTCATGAAAAAGGACTTGAAGAAATCGGTGATCAGCTTGGCTTAACACGAGAAAGAGTAAGACAAATTCGTGAAAAAAGTATTGCAAAACTCCGCGATAGCGGAAATGCAAAGATTCTAATGAAATATTTAGGATAATTTAAAATGCCGAATATTGCATCCACAATAATAATTGTTATTTTTGGGATGTGAAATATGTAAGGTTCATATACATAATGCTGGGCATGTATTTCATGCCCAGCATTATATTTGCAAAAATAAAACAAGATACGATATATCTAGAAAGACTTTTCTCGTATCATGACACACACAGTATGCCAAACTATGTGGAAGATTCTCTTGGCAATATTTATTTAAAATATAGTTTTAATACCATCAAAAGAAATCCTACATTATTTTTAATACCGACAATGTACACAATTGCTAAAGGTAAAAGAATGTATGTCGGAGAAACATATGGGAAGGTATATTTTTCTGATTATGGTAATTACAATATCAAGCGACAGGTTGTTACTGGCAGTCTCGCAAGCTACAGAAAGACGATGCCAATAATTTTAGATTACATAATTCCTAATATATATGGAATATCATTGTATGAAGAACACATGATATCACCTTTTCATAGAATAAATCGTAAATATTATAAATATTTTTTTAAAAACTTAACACCAGACTTTATTTATTTATCATTCCGTCCTAAAATAAAAAATACTCAATTGATTAACGGATATGCTGTAATAAATAAGCATTCCGGTCGGATACATAATGTATATTTCAAAGGAGAATATGACTTGATAAAATTTGAAATAAATTCGGATATGGGTGATAGTATCAGGAAAAATGCAGATTTACCTTTACGATGTGATACGCAAGCGGATTTTAAATTTATGGGTAATAAAATATGTGCAAGATTTACCGTTGGGCTGGAATGTCCAATTTCATTACCCGATTCAATATCCAATGTTACAGATCTGAATCTAATGGAAAGAATACGCCCCTACCCTCTTTCTGCATTTGAAAAGTCAGCTTACGATAAAGATTACGAAGAAAAATTACATACTGATTCTATTAGAAACACTTCAAAACACGAAAATAAAATTCGTGATTTTGCATGGAATATTATAGGAGATCATATGCTTAACAGTATAAGTGCACAGTCATCAAATGCATCTATACGTTTCTCACCATTATTTAATCCGTTATATCTAAGCTATAGCCATAGCAGAGGTCTTGCATATAAAGTGAAAATTGGAGCAAAACTACAAGTCAATAAAAATCAGGATATATCATTCACTCCCCATGTTGGGTATAATTTCAAGATAAAAGAATTCTTTTATTCCACGCCATTGCGATATA
Source organism: uncultured Prevotella sp. (assembly GCA_947072805.1). Classification (GTDB taxonomy): domain Bacteria; phylum Bacteroidota; class Bacteroidia; order Bacteroidales; family Bacteroidaceae; genus Prevotella. Next base: position 13,273 of record CAMTJK010000019.1, on the reverse strand, counting down.
CATATAATCGAAAGAAAAACAATTGGATAGAATTTACCTGGAAAAACGGTAACCGAATAACTAATTCAAGCGTTTTGGATATAATAAAAGACGAGAATAGGGATACCATTGATTTTACCGCCTTAAATTTGGACTACTTTAACGATGAGATATATCAGATAAAAAACAACATATCTTTAGGAAAACATATTGATTTTACCATGGGGTGTGTATTCCATAAACGCATTGCTGTAAACAGATACAACATGGAGATGCTTGGGAAACCATCAAAATATCAAAGTTTTGCTCCTCAAATCTGTATTGGCATTCACCCTTATGAAAACGGACCATTATTTACTGCAAATTATGAAAGGAGTTTAAAAGGAATCATAGATTCCAATATTGGATATGAGCGTTGGGAATTTGATGTATCATATAAAAAAACACTGACTCGATTGAGAACTTTTAATTTCAGATTGGGAGCAGGTTTTTATACAAACAAAACAAGTGAGTATTTTGTTGATTATTCAAATTTTAAGGAAAACTACTTGCCAGATGGTTGGGATGATGAATGGACTGGCAATTTTCAATTAATCAATAGTCAATGGTATAATACTTCTACATATTATGTAAGGGCTAATACTTCATATGAATCACCTCTGATGTGCCTTACCTGGCTACCATTTTTAGGTAAATACATAGAAACCGAGCGTTTATATTTGGGAATACTGGATATCGATCATGTACGTCCATATATTGAGTTGGGTTACGGTCTAACGAACAGGTATTTTTCAATCGGAGTGTTCGGCAGTATAGCAAATGGACATTTTTATGAGTTTGGGAGCAAATTCACATTTGAATTGTTCCGAAAATGGTAACTATCACTAATAGAGTCTCTAATAATTATGAGAAACAAATCTGCCGTTAGATTGTTATTTATGTTTAGCTTCGTAAATACCGATGAATAAACCTGCATATGTCGTTTTCAAATGACATTCATTAGAAAAATATATAGCACATATGTTGTTATCTATCAGTTATAAGCATAACAAGTCTTTTGTATATTCTAACGACAGATTTTCTCTATAAATAATAATATAGTTTTTTATTCTACTAATGTGAAAGTAATTTTTATATGCTTGGGATTATGATACTTTCAATAAGATTCCTTTTCATTAGGGAAGTCACAGCTTTTTACGTCCTCTACGTATTTTCCTATGGCATCTGTCATGATGGTGTGAAGATCTGTATATTTTCGAAGGAAGCGTGGGGTGAAACCTTGAGTCATTCCTAACATATCTGCAACAACGAGTACCTGACCATCAGTTCCATTACCGGCTCCGATGCCTATTGTAGGAACTGAAATTTCATTTGTAACATGTGAAGCCAAAGCTGCTGGTACTTTTTCCAGGACAATGCCAAAACAGCCTGCATTATCAAGAGCGATTGCGTCATTTATCAATTTCTCAGCCTCGGCCTCTTCTTTAGCTCTTACTGCATATGTTCCGAATTTATTGATACTCTGAGGGGTAAGTCCAAGATGTCCCATTACTGGAATCCCTGCATCAAGAATGTGTCTAACTGTATCAAGGATTTCTATGCCACCCTCAAGCTTCAAGGCATCACATCCGCTTTCTTTCATTATACGTATAGCGTTACGTACGCCGTCAGAACAGCCAGACTGATAGCTTCCAAAAGGCATGTCACACACAACAAGGGCACGCTTCACCGCTCTTACCACAGAGCGCGCATGATATATCATCTGCTCAACAGTAATTGGGAGTGTTGTCGTATTACCAGCCATGACATTTGAGGCTGAATCGCCCACAAGAATAGCATCTACACCAGCACGGTCCACAATGCTAGCAGTAGTGAAATCGTAGGAGGTGAGCATAGATATTTTCTCGCCTTCCTGTTTCATTTCCATGAAACGGTGTGTAGTGACTTTTCGGGAATCACTGTTCAAATAACCAGCCATTTTCTTTTTCCTTAATGTTTTAATATTCTATTACATGTATCGAAGCATAAATCATTATAGTCCTCGACCACAAGGTCGGAATAAGGAGCAATAGAACTAACACTATTGGTAGATGCCACGCCAACAACCTTCATTCCTGCTGCCTTACCTGAGTGGAGGCCATTGAAACTGTCTTCAAAGACAAGACATTCCTCTGTGGTAACATTGAGCAAAGAGGCTGCTTTTAAATAGCATTCTGGATGAGGTTTACTTTTTGTGAAGTCTTCCGAGGTGAGGATAATATCAAACAGTTGCATAAATTCCGGATGAGCGGAATATACGCTGTTCATCTTCGCCTTATTGGAACTGGTTACAACAGCAGTGTGCACTTTATTAAACTTTAAGTCCTCGACAAGATTCACAAAACCATTCAAGTAATCAAATGACATAGTACGTTCAAATTGATATAAACGTTCCATAATAGTAGGACGCACAGTCTCTAAGGGACCGCTAAAATACTCGGAAAATATCTTGACGAGTGTCTGTCCCTTTATTCTTTTCTCCAAGCCATGCACATCGGGATGAAACTCCAAACATTGCTTTCCCCAAAATATGGTGTATTGAGGCTCTGTGTCAAATACCACTCCATCCAGGTCGAACAATGCGGCCTTTAGTTTTACTTCTTCTTTCATGTTTTATGATATCATAGTAATTTGCAAAATTAATATTTTTATTTAGAATAAGAATTTTTTTATTTTGCTTTTAATTCCATTTATACTAAATTTGCAATCGGATTCAATACTTTTAGCTATGCATACTGCAAACGTACCGTTGATATTGATGATCGTGGCATTTATGATAATAATGGCGTGCTCCGGCAACAAAAGTGCATCTCGTTTGGAATTTGAAAGGGTGCGTGTGTCAAAAAATGTGCGTATGTGTAACGATAAGAATTCACCAGAATGCCATGTGTCGATAGATATACTTTGTAGCAAAGGTAAAGACTCTGTTTCTCGCCATATAAATGACGCCATAGCAGAGATGTTGTTCGGCACAAAGGTCAATAACAGCTCTATGACGCATATTGTAGATTCTGCAGCCTGCTGTTATACAAAAAGCTATATAAACGAGCTTTCAAAAATGTATCGGGAAGATGCATATTATTCGACACGACGAAGCTGGTATGAATACAGATATAATGTGAGTAGTAGAATAGAAAAAGGACGGAATGGTATAATTGTATACATAACTACGCTAAACTATTATGAAGGAGGTTCTAACAGTATAGTGCAACGACTGGTCTTAAATATAGATCCGAAAACAGGAAGATCTGTACAACTTGCAGATATGCTTGTTAAGGGCTATGAAAAGTCGTTGAAAGAAAAATTACTAAATGCCCTTATGTCGAAAACAGGCTTGAATAACACTGATGACTTACATGTCGAAGGTTATTTATATGCAATGGGGATGTTTGTGGCTAACAATTATATTATCGGCGAAAATGGCATAACATTCATATATAATGTTTTTGAATTGGCACCTTATGACAAAGGAACTATAGAACTTACTCTGAAATATACCGAACTGAAAGACATTTTGATTAAATAAATAATTTATGCAGAACATATTAAAATATTTTCCCCATCTTACTGAAATCCAAAAAAAACAGTATGAAGCTTTGTTTGACCTATATGCAGAATGGAATACGAGAATAAATGTAATTTCCAGAAAAGACATAAACAATCTCTACGAACATCATGTGCAGCACTCATTGGCGATTTCAAAATATGTGAATTTCCGTCCCGAAACAACAATACTAGATTTCGGTACTGGTGGTGGATTCCCTGGCATTCCATTGGCAATAATGTTTCCAAACGTGTCTTTCAAACTTATTGATGGAACAAGAAAAAAAATACATGTAGCTGATGAAATTATAAGATCTATAGGCCTGGAAAACTGCAGAACAGAACACATTCGCGGTGAAGAAGAGAAAGGCTTGTATGACTTTGTTGTAAGCCGTGCGGTGATGCAAATGCCTGACTTGATAAGAATTGTTCGAAAAAACATATCTAAGACATCTAGAAACGAAATTTCCAATGGTGTTATATGTCTTAAGGGTGGTAATATTGACAATGAAATATCGCCATATAGAAAAATCGCAGATGTTACAGATATCAGCACTATTTTTTCAGAAGAATGGTTCAAAGGAAAACATATTGTGCATGTACCGATGTAGATTCGCAAAAGTATCCACCCAAAAATAATTATTATGTTACACATTGAACGTTTTGTTTGTAATCCTTTTCAGGAGAATACCTATATTGTATATGACGAGACCAAAGATGCAGTAGTTATTGACTGTGGGGCTTTTTTTCCTGAAGAACGGAAAGTCATCGTAAATTATATAAGAGGCAATGTTCTCTCGATAAAACATCTCATATCAACACATGCCCATATTGATCATAACTTTGGTAACAATACAATTACAACTGAGTTCGGCGTCTATCCAGAAGTATGTGATGCAGACATGTGTCTTATGGATAAACTTCATGAACAGGCTGTATTATTTGCAAATATACATTTAGACTATGAACTACCAATTGTAGGAAAATGCTTTTCTGAAAACGACACCATAAGTTTTGGAAATCATGAATTCACCATAATAACCACTCCTGGGCACACGCCTGGATCCGTCTTCTTTTATTGCAAGGAGGAAAATGTAGCTTTTTCTGGTGACACATTATTTAAAATGAGCATTGGCAGGACCGACCTCGAATTTGGAAATTATAAGGATATAAAGGAAAGTCTGCAGAAAATATTTGATCTATTACCAAATGATACCGTTGTATTATCGGGACATGGACCGCAGACAACAATAAAAGAAGAAAAGAAAAACCTTTGGATGTATTAATCTACCTAAATTTGACAGGTATTTACGACAAAAGAGAAGCTGCCGAGTATAATAATTCCAGCAACTTCTCTTCTTTATATTTATGCTTTATATACTTTTATTTTTTAGTAACTCTTATCCAATCAATATCCATAAAGCCCATTGCTCCCTTACCAGCAGGTTCTTCTGCAACAAAGCCAAACTTTGCTCCTATCCATTTGCCCTCACGCATCTGGAATTCATCACCTACTGCTTTGTATGTTTTCCCATCTGTACTATACGAAAATGTAAGCATCGCGCCATTCTTAACTTTTAATCTTAGATAAATATCCTGGTAGATTGCCGGCTCGTAGTTTACTGGATCATAGTCTGTAGGTTCAAGTTCTGCAAGTGTCTTTACACTTTCAGGACCTTTCTTATCTGCCTTCTTGCATGTGATCTGTTGAAGTTGAAACCTCTCTCCTACTCTTTTAACTACAAGCGCACTGTAATCCAACCCCATCATAATTATGCCACCGTATTGGTTCTCTTTCTTCGCAGCAAGCCTGATTTTTGCTGTTGCCGTAAATGCATCAGAAGGAGTTTTCTGTAAAAGGAGGTTAGGGGCTTCCCAAAGATTTACAAAGTTCTCACTTAATTTATGGGTATACATCCTAAAAAAGCCGTATGGAGTGGGCTGACCGTAGAATTGATTGTAATTGGAATGCCATTGCCACTGTTTACCTAATTCAGCAGAATTAAACTCATCGCTCTCAACTGGATTGTTGATAGGATAGATCTTTCCTACATTTGGTTTCTTGTATCTGCTCACGGGTTCTCCGCATAAGTCTCCGTCTTTGTCTATTCCCATGACAGGCCATCCTTCAATCCAGTTTACCGGTTGTAAATGGACTACACGTCCGTAAGGTCCTTTATCCTGAAAATGTAAGAACCAATCTTCGCCCTGTGCCGTATGCACCCAGCCTCCTTGATGAGGACCGTTTATTTTTGTTTTGCCTTGGGCCAATACTATCTTATGCTCGTATGGTCCATATGGACTTTTTGAACGCATGGCAAGTTGCCAACCTGTTGGTACACCTCCAGCTGGACACATAATCCAATACCATCCGTCACGTTTATAAAACTTCGGTCCCTCAGCTGTACGATGTTCGTTGTTCCCGTCAAAAACAATCACAGGTTGGCTAATAGCTTTTGTACCATCTGCTGATAATTCTCTGACAGACAACACACTTTTGAAACCAGCTCTACTACCAGCCCATCCATTTACCAAATAGCAGCGTCCATCTTCATCCCATAACGGAGTAGTATCAATCATTCCTTTACCAGGTATAACAAGCACAGGCTCATCCCAACGTCCTGCAGGGTCTTTTGTTTTTACCATAAATACACCGTAATCAGGATCGCCCCAATAAATGTAATATTCTCCATTGTGATACCGTATGCTTGGTGCCCAAACGCCCATTCCGTGAGCAGGCTCGTCAAACACCTCTCTTGGCTTCAGTTCTTGTAGAGCATAACTAACTATTTCCCAATTGACAAGATCTTTGGAATGTAGAATCGGGAGTCCCGGAATACAATTGAATGAACTTGCTGTCATATAAAAATCCGTACCGGAAGCACCAACACAAACGTCAGGATCACTGTAATCTGCGTTTATTACAGGATTGGTATAAGTGCCGTCACCATTATCAGGGCACCATACTTCCGACCTATACTGTGCTTGTGAAATCAGTGGAAGCGCAACAAGCGCCATTATCAAAGTTAGTTTCATAAAAGTTTATTTTTAATTTGTAGTTATGATTATATTCTATTTTTAGTATACCAGAGATTGTTGCATCCGTAGGGGTAAGTTGTAGTGCCACATGTCCCATCGTATTACGAAGATTAATTTCCACACATGGATGTATTTTAAGAGAGCCATCCTCTTCGCTAACAATCATCATATCGACACCGAAATTACCGCAATAATTACCTTTATATATAGTAGTTAAATATTCTGATATTCTTCTTGTTATATCATCAAGTACTTCAACAGAAACAAGGCGAGATAATATTTCTCGTTTTATCGCTTCCGTAGCAAGTACGTTGCCCGTATATGCCCAATTGTCCGTTTCAAAGAGTGATAATCCATTATACATTACTCCTTTGTCCGTACAATTGAATTCCAATCCGAAATCCAATACTTTTTTATAGTACGGCTCAACAATTACACTTCCCTGTGCTTTTAACAAGTTTTTTATCCATCCAAATTGATGAGACGTCATATTCCCTTTTATAAATCTTATACCCCGTCCGCTACAACTCCACGGCGCCTTTATCACGACATTAGTGTATAGTCGCATCATTTCCTCAATCTCTGACATTTCGTAACACTCTATTGAGATTCCTGTTGTATACTCATTTTTCAGTATGTTAAGTAATTTCGCAACGTGTTTTCTGTGTGATAAATTCCTAATCGCATCTAGGGCTGCCGCAGAAGGAAGTATTTCTTTCCTTACGCCCCAACGGCTCAAATATGCAACAGATGCTTTGTCCCATCCCCAGGGGGCTATTTTTTCAATGTTCAAGTATGGTAATTGGTTCTCGCTGACGAACATTATATTTTCATTCGGTTTATTATTCATACCCATCACATTGTTAATCATTTTTACCGTCTCTTCATAGCCTCTCTTGGCTACGCACACATCAGACACCAACACAACATCGTTATCGTGCGCCCATAATGCAGGTAGAAAACCTATATCATATTGCAATTTATACGCAGCCGAAGGCGGCGTAAAATTCGTTTTGTTACATGCTAATGCCATTTCATGCCATGGGTTAAAAAAATGCGCTACCATCTTTCCTTTAGTTTATTGTTCAATCACATTGTTCTTGTATTGCTTTCTGCTCCATCCTCTATTTTCAATTCCCTCATTGTTAATTTAATATATATTCAAGATAACTATTTTATTATCGTCAGTGTTCATTGTATAGTGAACGAACTGTGATATTTTAAATTTCAAGATGGGAGGTCATTACATCACTAATTCCATAGAAACTGCAAGGAGTATATTTCGTAAAAAGATACATCAGTAATCATTAAGCGAAATAAACGAAACCAAAAATGTCTTGCAATGCAGGTTAAATCGCAAGGCATCACGACTATATCGCGACGCTAATATTTATAATTCAACGAACATTGTATATGTAAATCATTATTCCCCATTTTAAATTTTATCATTTTGTTACGCATTTCACTTATTTTTAGGATATTAAAGAGTTTAATCGATTCAGACAATCAAGTATACACGTACAAAATTACTATTTTTTTTAATATTTTGCAACATAGACTTTGCAAATATAAGATTAAAGTATTATCTTTGCATCAATTACAAAAATTAGGAATGGAAGTTTTTTTTAGAACTCATACTAATCTTGTGGAACACACAAATGCGTCTGTCCGTCGTACTCTTATGGATGAGATAGATTGGAATGACCGTATGATTGGTATAAAAGGAACGAGGGGAATCGGAAAAACGACATTCTTACTACAATATGCAAAAGATAATTTTGGAGCAAACGACAGGCAGTGTCTCTACATAAACATGAACAACTTCTATTTTCAAGGAAGAGGCATTTCTGACTTTGCAGGCGAATTTTATCGTAAAGGTGGTCGTGTATTGCTTATCGATCAAGTCTTTAAACAGCATGATTGGAGCAAGGAGTTGAGAAAGTGTTACGACCAGTATCCTAGTCTTAAGATAATTTTTACAGGTTCGAGCGTGATGCGTCTGAAAGAAGAAAATCCGGAATTACACGGCATCGTGAAGAGTTATAATCTACGTGGATTTTCATTTCGCGAATTTCTAAACCTACAGACTGGTAACAATTTCGTTTCTTATTCTCTTGAAGACATACTAAATAACCATGAACATATCGTAAAAACGATATTACCAAAGGTTTCTCCTAACAGATATTTCCCCGACTATATTCACCATGGATTCTATCCGTTCTATCTTGAACATAGGAATTACTCTGAGAACTTGCTTAAAACAATGAATATGATGACGGAGGTTGATATCCTGCTGATAAAACAAATCGAATTGAAATATCTGACAAAAATAAAAAAACTATTTTACCAGTTAGCCATGGACGGGCCTAAAGCCCCAAATATAAGTCAGCTTGCTAACGATATAGAAACGAGTCGCGCAACGGTAATGAATTATATAAAATATCTTGCCGATGCACGCTTGATAAACATTATATACCCTGCAGGGGTGGAATTTCCAAAAAAACCGACAAAAGTAATGATGCACAACAGTAATTTGATGTATGCTATCTATCCTATTAAGGTTGAACGACAGGACACGATGGAAACATTCTTCGTGAATTCCTTATGGAAAGACCACAAAGTGAATCTAGGTTCACGTGAGAATTTTTATCTCGTGGACAATAAACTTAAATTTAGAATATGTAATGCCGATGCAATGAGTAAGATACACCCAACTCCCGACACAATATACGCAAGATATAATACAGAAATCGGTAAAGGGAATCAAATACCGCTTTGGTTATTCGGATTCCTCTATTAAAAATAAAGCAAATAAAAGAATTGTTATTCATTAATATTTTATCTACTATTTAAAATGGCAAAAGAAAAGAAATTTATCACTTGTGATGGTAATGAGGCTGCAGCTCACGTGAGCTATATGTTCTCGGAAGTGGCTGCCATCTATCCTATTACTCCATCTTCTCCCATGGCAGAGCATGTCGATGAATGGGCTGCCCGTGGTCGTAAGAACCTTTGGGGACAGACTGTTTCGGTACAAGAAATGCAGTCAGAAGCAGGTGCAGCAGGAGCTGTTCACGGTTCATTGCAAGCCGGTGCTCTGACAACAACTTTCACTGCATCGCAAGGTCTGTTGCTTATGATTCCCAACATGTATAAGATTGCTGGCGAATTGTTACCATGTGTATTCGATGTTTCTGCACGTACACTCGCTTCCCACTCTCTCTGCATATTTGGTGATCACCAAGACGTAATGGCTTGCCGCCAGACTGGTTTTGCAATGCTATGTGAAGGTTCTGTACAAGAGGTTATGGACTTGACTGCAGTTGCACACCTTGCTACCCTTAAGACCTGCGTGCCGTTTGTTAATTTCTTCGATGGTTTCCGCACATCCCATGAGTACCACAAGATTGAGCTGATGGATCAAGAAGACATTCGTCCGTTGGTTGATGAGGCTGATGTTAAGCGTTTCCGTGATCGTGCCCTATCCCCCGAACGTCCTATGACGCGAGGTACAGCAGAAAATCCAGAGACATTCTTCACACACCGTGAAGCATGCAACGAGTATTATGACAAGGTACCAGAGGTTGTTGAAAATTATTTGGGTGAAATCAGTAAAATAACCGGTCGCGAATACCACCTTTTCTCATACTATGGAGCAGATGATGCCGACAGAGTTATCATATTGATGGGTAGTGCAACAGAGGCTGCTCGCGAAGCTATCGACTATTTGAATGCAAACGGTCAGAAAGTAGGTATGATATCTGTACATCTCTATCGTCCGTTCTCTGTAAAACACCTACTTGCATCAATTCCAACTACAGTAAAACGTATTGCTGTGCTTGACCGTACAAAGGAACCGGGTGCAGAAGGAGAACCCCTGTATCTTGATGTCAAGAGTGCATATTATGATGCTGAAAATCGTCCACTTATTGTTGGTGGTCGATATGGCCTTGGCTCCCATGACACCACACCGGCCCAAATTATTTCCGTATTCAATAATTTGGCGTTGCCTGAGCCAAAGAACCATTTCACTCTTGGAATTGTAGATGATGTTACATTCACAAGCCTGCCTCTTGTCGAAGAGATGGCGCTCGGCGGTGAAGGAATGTTTGAAGCCAAATTTTACGGTCTTGGAGCAGACGGTACTGTTGGCGCAAACAAGAACTCAGTGAAGATTATCGGAGACAATACAGACAAGCATTGCCAGGCTTACTTCTCTTACGATTCCAAGAAGTCAGGTGGCTTCACTTGTTCGCACTTACGTTTCGGTGACACACCTATTCGTTCCACGTATCTTGTAAACACACCGAACTTTGTTGCTTGCCATGTACAGGCATACTTGAACATGTATGACGTTACACGAGGTCTGCAGAAAAATGGAACATTCCTACTTAATACAATTTTCGATGGCGATGAACTCGTTAACTTCATACCTAATAAGGTGAAACGTTATTTCGCACAGAATAATATTACTGTATATTATATCAACGCAACGAAAATTGCACAAGAAATAGGATTAGGTAACCGTACAAACACAATTCTTCAAAGTGCATTCTTCCGCATTACAGGCGTTATCCCCGTTGAACTTGCAGTAGAACAGATGAAGAAATTCATCGTTAAATCTTATGGCAAGAAAGGCCAAGACGTTGTAGACAAAAACTATGCAGCAGTAGATCGCGGCGGTGAATACAAACAGCTTGCCATTGATCCGACCTGGGCTAATCTTGCAGATGATGTTATCAAGGAAGATGATGCTCCAGCATTTATAAAAGAACTTGTAAGACCGATCAATGCACAATCCGGCGACTTATTGAAGGTTTCTGACTTTGTAAAGCATGACACTGTTGATGGTTCTTGGCAGAACGGAACTGCTGCATATGAGAAGCGTGGTGTCGAAGCGTTTGTACCCGTATGGAATTCCGCAAACTGCATCCAATGTAACAAATGCGCTTATGTTTGTCCTCACGCTGCTATTCGCCCATTTGTATTGACGGATGATGAGTTGAAGGGTTTTGATGGTACAACTCTTGAAATGAAAGCACCTGCAGCAATGAAGGGAATGCATTTTGTCATAGAACCTTCTGTTCTCGACTGTCTCGGATGCGGAAACTGTGCAGACGTATGTCCCGGTAATCCGAAGTTAGGTAAAGCACTCGAAATGGTACCATTCAATCCTGATGCTGAGAATATGAAACAAGAGGCCATTCGTTGGAATTACCTTGTTAAGAACGTTAAGAGCAAACAGGATCTTATAGACATAAAGTCAAACGTTAAGAACTCACAATTCGCTCAACCCCTCTTTGAATTCTCCGGCGCATGCTCTGGATGTGGGGAAACTCCTTATGTAAAACTTATTTCACAACTTTTCGGTGATCGTGAAATAATTGCAAATGCTACCGGATGTTCTTCTATTTACTCTGCTTCAATACCTTCTACTCCTTACTGCACCAACGATAAGGGACAGGGTCCTGCATTTGATAACTCATTGTTTGAGGACTTCTGTGAATTTGGTATGGGTATGGCTCTTGGTAATAAGAAGATGAAAGAGCGCATTGTGATGCTTCTTGAAGAAGGGTGTGCTAAAGAGGGAACGCCAGAATCATTCAAGCAAGCAGCTAAAGAATGGATAATGAGCAAAGATGATGCTGATGCATCAAAGGTTGCTGCAGCAAAACTCAAACCAATGATCTCAGAAGGTGCTGCTCAAGGCTGTGAGATATGCAAAGAGTTGAAGACTCTTGATCATTATCTTGTAAAGCGTAGCCAGTGGATCATCGGTGGTGATGGAGCTTCTTATGATATCGGTTATGGTGGTCTTGACCATGTTATTGCATCCGGTGAAGATGTGAATATTTTTGTTATCGATACTGAAGTATATTCTAATACCGGTGGTCAGGCTTCGAAAGCAACACCTCTCGGTGCAATTGCACAGTTTGCAGCTCAAGGCAAGCGTATTCGTAAAAAAGACCTTGGCATGATTGCCACTACCTATGGATATGTATATGTCGCACAGATTGCAATGGGTGCGGACCAAGCACAATGTCTTAAGGCTCTCCGTGAGGCAGAAGCTTATCCTGGACCCTCACTTGTTATTGCCTATGCTCCATGTATCAATCATGGTTTGAAAGCCAAAGGTGGTATGGGTAAGAGTCAGGCAGAAGAGGCTAAAGCCGTTGAATGTGGTTATTGGCACTTGTGGCGTTACAATCCACAGCTTGCTGAAGAGGGTAAGAATCCGTTCTCACTTGACTCCAAAGAACCAGATTGGAGTAAGTTCCAGGATTTCCTCATGGGTGAGGTACGTTATCTCTCCGTGAAAAAAGCATATCCTAACGAAGCAGAAGAATTGTTTGCTGAAGCAGAAAAGATGGCAAAGAAACGCTATCAGAGTTATGTTCGTCAGACTAAAATGGATTGGAGCGAAGAAGCTTAAATCATTTGCATAACAAAATTAAGTAGGAGGTAAATGCTAATCATAGCTGTTTACCTCCTATTTTTACATATTGTTCTAATATCTTTGTTTCCATATGAATGCAAAGATAACATTTTTTATTTATACCCACACCTTTTGCTACTGAGCCGTCTTTATCCCTTAATAAATTTGAAAATCAAACACTTAAAACGGGTCAGCGGATTTTCCCGGTTGGTGGTGAAGATGTCGGAGTATAGTGTT
>CAMTJK010000018.1 GCA_947072805.1 uncultured Prevotella sp. | reverse complement strand
AAAGATTTTTCTAAACTGTTAATGAAACTTGAATGATGTTGTTTCACAAGGTATATTGTGGGGAGTAAGTAATGTATTTCTTAGACTCATTAATCTGTTATGTCCCTCTCTCTGCTTTATTGCAATAGTATATTTATGTAAGGTTTGTTTTATGTGCTGTTGTATTGATAGTGAAAAAATGGCGGAAAAGGTGGAAAATCACCTTTTTCACCTTAATAATATGGTAAAGAGGTTCTTTTTTTTATACCTTTGTGTTGAGATGGATTGTACCATCTTTGATATAATCTATTTAAACATAATTACCTATAAAATGAAAAGACTTCTATTCTTCCTTTTTTCCGCCTTTACGGCAGGCACGTCAATGGCGCAGACCCTGGCATTCCCTGAAGCGGAGGGCTTCGGCAAGTATGCTACGGGAGGACGCGGCGGCAACGTTTATTACGTGACGCGCAACGACGACTGCACCGACGACAACCTCGTGGAAGGCACTTTGAGATGGGCTTTGCGTACAGGCGACGACACGCCGCGCACCATACTCTTCCGCACCAGCGGCACCATATATCTGAACAATGTGCTGAAATTCTCGCATCCTAACGTAACCATTGCCGGTCAGACGGCACCCGGCGGAGGAATATGTATAGCCGGTTATAAGATATATGTGTGCAAACCGAACGTGATTTTGAGACATCTGCGCTTCCGTGCGGGCGATCTGGCAGTGAAGAGCCAGCCCTCGCTCGACGTGGAGAACACCTCGAACGTGATTATAGACCACTGTTCGCTCACATGGTCTATGGAGGAATGTCTCACCATGTACGACTGCGACAGCACGACAGTACAGTGGTGCATAATAGGCGAGGGACTGTACAACTCGCGTAACGCCAAGGGCGCACGTGCCTACGCTACGCAGTGGGGAGGCGAACACAGCACCATGCACCACACGCTCATCACAAACTGCAACAACCGTACGCCGCGATTCAACGGCGTGCGCGATGAAAGCAAGAATCCGGGCGACCACGACCAGTTTGTAGACTCGGAATTCTTCAACAACGTGATCTTCAACTGGGGAAAGACAAACGCACTCTACGGCGGAGAATGCTACACCTCGGTGAACGGTGGAAACAGCTACAACAAGGTGTATGTGCGAGGCAATTACTACCGTCCGGGACCCAATACGGGCAAGAATGTGTCAAGCACGCGATATTTCTTCCAGGGCGATCATGCCACGTCAGGCACCGGACAGTGGTTTGTAGAAGGCAATATGTTTGAAACGGGAAACCCCTATGTCAATACGTCAAAGTCGTGCTGGAAAGATGCGACCCTCGAGAAAGTGAATGCCGACAACTGGTACGGATTTACATCGGCAAGCGGCGACAGAGCCGTAAACCTCGGTGTGGGAAACAGTCAGACCACCTACGACACCTATGCGCTGACAAGCCAGGAAGTGAGCAGCGGACTTGTGGCTGAAAAGGCACGCACCGCCTACGAGAAGGTGGTGGGACTTGACGCCTCTACCATAGTGGAAGTGTCCGGACAGAGCATTGCCCTGTCGGCAGGAGCATCGCTTCCGCGCTACGACGAAGTGGACAGACGCCTGCTTGATGAGGCTGCCGGAATAAGAGAGGTGCAGTTTGCAGGATATGAAGACGCGACGACCTTGAGCCGTGGCATGGGCATCATCAACTCGCAGAGCGATGTGGTGTTGCAGAACCATGACACCTTCGAGGCACTGCACGAGACAACGGGAACAGGAGTGGGCGAGATGGAGACCGTCACAACGTGGCCGTTCCTCGGACTCCTGCCGGGCGAGAAAATGATGACAGACAGCGACTGCGACGGACTGCCCGACAGCTATGAGCTGGAAAAGGGACTCAACCCGAACGATGCGTCGGACGGAGCAGCCCTTACAGAGTCGGGATATACAAACCTCGAGGTGTTCCTCAACGGAGTGGCTTCGGGCAAGATTCTGAAAAGCAAATATGAAGACCTCGACCCAGCCGGACTGGACAATGTAAAGGGCAAGAACGCCGACGTGGTGACTTCTACCTGTTATAATATAGGTGGCGTGGCATCGGCAAAGGGTGCAAAGGGCGTGAACATAGTGAAAGAGACACGCACCGACGGAACGCACAGCGTGAAAAAGGTGGCAGTGAAGTAAGACGTGTGCCCATGACAGCACTTCCATAAGCAGGTGGAGGCACAGAACGGTAAAGCCCGACAGCAACACAGCTGCCGGGCTTTATTTAAACCCCAACAGGCTCAAACCGACAGGGTTTAACAATTTGTAACCTTGATGACGAAAAAAGTCGCCGATAAGCTTGGCGGTTTGTGCGTTTTAACCTATATTTGTGGTATCTATTTGTCATTGTGACACTAAGAACTAATAACCTTTTAACGAATTATTTACTATGGAAGTGGAGAAAATAATGCAGGCTCTCGAACAGAAGCATCCCGGCGAAGCCGAATACCTGCAGGCGGTAAGGGAAGTACTTGTTTCCGTAAAGGATGTTTATAACAGCCATCCAGAGTTTGAGAAGGCTAAACTGATAGAACGCATTGTTGAACCGGAGCGCGTAATAACGTTCCGCGTGCCCTGGGTGGACGATAAGGGCGAAGTGCATGTGAACATAGGCTACAGAGTGCAGTTCAACAGCGCCATCGGTCCGTATAAGGGCGGCTTGCGCTTCCATCCTTCGGTAAACCTCTCCATACTGAAATTCCTCGGTTTCGAACAGACATTCAAGAACGCTCTCACCACACTGCCCATGGGAGGCGGCAAGGGCGGTTCCGACTTCTCCATACGCGGACGCTCCGACAACGAGGTGATGCGCTTCTGCCAGTCGTTCATGACAGAACTGTACCGTGTGATAGGTCCGGACGAAGATATTCCCGCCGGAGACATAGGCGTGGGAGCACGCGAGATAGGCTATCTCTTCGGAATGTACAAGAAGCTGACACACGAGTGGAGCGGCATGATGACCGGTAAGGGACTGGAGTGGGGCGGCTCACGCATACGTCCCGAAGCAACAGGCTTCGGAGCCCTCTACTTTGTCAATCAGATGTTGCAGACACACGGCATAGACATAAAGGGCAAGACCGTGGCTATAAGCGGCTTTGGCAATGTGGCGTGGGGCGCTGCCAAGAAGGCGACGCAACTCGGTGCCAAGGTTATAACCATTTCAGGACCCGACGGCTACATCTACGACCCGGCAGGACTGGACGACGAGAAGATAGAATATATGCTCGAACTGAGAGCCAGCGGCAACGATATATGCCAGCCCTATGCCGACGAGTTCCCGGGCTCTACCTTCGTGCCGGGCAAACGTCCGTGGGAGGTGAAATGCGACATAGCACTGCCTTGCGCAACGCAGAACGAACTGAACGGAGAAGACGCCGACAGACTGCTTGCCAACAAGCCGCTGTGCGTGGCAGAGGTGTCAAACATGGGTTGTACGGCAGAAGCCGTGGAGAAATTCGTGGGCGCAAAGATGCTCTTCGCACCGGGCAAAGCTGTTAATGCAGGAGGCGTGGCCACTTCGGGACTTGAAATGACGCAGAACGCAATACGCCTGACATGGAGCGAGGCCGAAGTAGACGAGAAACTGCACTACATCATGCACAGCATACATGAACAATGCGTGAAGTATGGCAAGCAACCGGACGGATATATAGACTATGTGAAGGGAGCAAATATAGCCGGATTCATGAAAGTTGCCAACGCAATGATGGCGCAGGGAATCGTATAGAAACCAACAAGACAACACGTGAAAGGACTAAGAACTGGATTCATATTGATATTTATCACTATATGCTTTACCTTCCTGACGGGACAGATTCGCCAGGAGGGTAAAGCTTCTTATTATTCAAAGAAGATGACAGGCGCAAGGACAAGCAGCGGCGAACGCCTGCATCACGACAGCATGACCTGCGCACACAGAACATATCCCTTCGGCACGAAACTCAAGGTGACAAATCCTGCCAACGGCAAAATGGTGATAGTGAGGGTCACCGACCGCGGACCTTTCAGACGGGGCAGGGTGGTGGACCTCTCGTGGGGAGCAGCAAAGGCCCTCGGCATGCTTTCGCAGGGAGTGGCGGCAGTGGTGGTGGAACCGATCGACACTACCATCGTGCCTTTCCGCCCGAACGACAATATAGAACTCCCGGAATTTGACTTCGGCATCTCGGAGGAAAGCTACGACGTGCGTCCCGAATGGCACGAGATGAAGAATCTGAACAAAAGATAAGACCACATGGCGCTTAATGCGCAACGTTTTTGTTTTTTATCGGCAATTATTTATACCTTTGTAATCAACAACAGGCGTGGAGACGCTCCTGTCTAATGCAACCGATAAGAAAAGAAATACATTCTCAGACAATGACAAAAAGCAATATACCTCAGGAATGGAACGACTTCTATCTGAAAGATGTGTCGTTCGTCAATCTGATGATGAAGAGAATATATCATGTTCTCATCGTCGCCAATCCCTACGACGCCTTTATGATGGAAGACGACGGGCGTGTGGACGAGAAGGTCTTTGACGAATATATGGAGCTCGGACTCCGCTATCCACCCACTTTCACCCAGGTGTGTACCATAGAAGAGGCTAACGATGTGCTCGCCACAACCGATATAGACCTCGTAATATGTATGCCCGGTAATGCCGACAACGACGCCTTCGATGTGGCAAGGGCGGTGAAGGCCTCGTTCCCGCTTATTCCATGCGTGGTGCTTACGCCTTTCTCACACGGCATAACCCGCCGTATGCAGAACGAAGACCTCTCAATCTTCGATTACGTGTTCTGCTGGTTGGGAAACACCAACCTTATACTTTCCATTATAAAGCTGATAGAAGACAAGATGAACATCGAGCACGACATACGAGAGGCCGGCGTGCAGATGATTCTGCTTGTGGAGGACAGCATACGCTTCTATTCTTCTATTCTTCCCAACCTTTACAGCTATATTCTGCAACAGAGCAACCGATTCTCTACGGAGGCACTCAATCCTCATGCCGCCGCACAGCGCAAGCGAGGCAGACCAAAGGTGGTGCTCGCACGTACTTACGAGGAAGCCATGGAGATGTATGAACGCTACTCGGACAACGTGCTCGGCGTTATAAGCGACGCACGATATCCCAAAGACGGCGAGAAGACTGCCGACGCCGGTCTGCAGCTGCTGCGCGAAATACGACGACGCAACGAGTATGTGCCGCTGATATTGCAGAGTGCGGAGTCGGAAAACCGCGAAAAGGCACTTGCCGAGGGATTCCGCTTTGTAGACAAGAACTCGAAAAAGATGAATATCGACCTGCGTAACATCATGGAGGAACACATGGGCTTCGGCGATTTCATCTTCCGCGACCCGACAACACACGAGGAGGTGATGCGCATACGCTCGCTGAAGGAACTGCAGGACAACATATTCAAGATACCGAACGACTCGATGCTATATCATGTGAGCCGCAACCACGTGAGCCGATGGCTCTGCGCACGTGCCATCTTCCCCGTTTCCGAGTTTCTGAAACACGTAACATGGCACAAACTGCAGGACGTAGACGCACACCGTCAGATTATTTTCGACGCCATAGTGCAGTACCGTCGCATGAAGAACATAGGCATAGTGGCGGTGTTTGACCGCGGAAAGTTTGATGCCTACGGACATTTTGCGCGTATCGGAGAGGGCTCGCTGGGAGGAAAAGGACGCGGACTGGCTTTCCTCGACAATATCATCAAGCGTCACACAGAGTTCAACCGTTTCCCCGGTGCTGCCGTCTCCATTCCCCGAACGGTGGTTTTGTGTACTGATTTCTTTGATGAGTTCATGGACAAGAACAATCTTTATCAGATTGCTCTTAGCGATGCCAGCGACGAGGAGATTCTGCAACATTTCCTCAAGGCGCAGTTGCCCGATTCGCTGATAGCCGACTTCTTTACATTCTTCGATGCGGTGAAATCGCCGATAGCAGTGCGCTCGTCGTCACTGCTTGAAGATTCCCATTACCAGCCTTTTGCCGGAATCTATTCTACGTATATGATTCCTTATCTCGAAGACAAGTACGAGATGCTACGCATGCTCGCCTCTGCCATCAAGGGAGTATATGCGTCGGTATATTATAAGGATTCGAAGGCTTATATGACAGCCACGAGCAACGTTATCGATCAGGAGAAAATGGCTGTGATACTGCAGGAAGTGGTGGGCAGACAGTACGGCGACCGCTATTATCCCACGTTCAGCGGCGTGCTGCGCTCCCTTAATTACTACCCCATAGGCGATGAAACAGCCGAGGAGGGCATTGCCAATCTTGCTCTCGGACTTGGAAAATATATTGTGGACGGCGGACAGACACTGCGAGTAAGTCCGTATCATCCCAAGCAGGTGCTGCAGACGAGCGAGATGGAGACGGCACTGCGCGAAACGCAGACGAGATTCTACGCCCTTGACATGCGACACACCGGCTATGACTTCAAGACCGACGACGGTTTCAACATTCTGAACCTGCGCGTCAAGGAGGCAGACAAGGACGGATCGCTAAGTTATATAGCATCTACTTACGATCCTGCCGACCAGGTAATCCGCGACGGCATTTACGAGGGAGGACGTAAGGTGATATCCTTCTGCGGAGTGCTTCGCCACGGTATCTTCCCGCTGCCAGAATTGCTACAGACAGCCCAGCAGGTAGGGGCGGAAGAGATGCGGCGCCCCGTTGAGATTGAGTTTGCATGTAACCTGAATGACGACAAGACAGGCGAACTGTATCTGCTGCAGATACGTCCTATCGTAGACAGCAAGCAGGTGCTTGACGAAGACCTTGAGGCCATTCCCGATTCCGACTGCCTGCTGCGTTCGCACAACTCGCTCGGGCATGGCATCAGCGAAGACGTGGTGGATGTGGTATATGTGAAGACCGACGAGGACTTTACGGCTGCCAACAATCCTGCCATTGCCGTAGACGTGGAACTAATAAACCGAAAATTCCTCGAGAGCGGGCAGGGATATGTGCTTGTGGGACCCGGACGCTGGGGCTCGAGCGACTATTGGCTCGGCATCCCCGTGAAGTGGCCGCATATCAGTGCGGCGAGAGTGATAGTGGAGGCAGGACTGAAAAACTACAACGTAGACCCGAGTCAGGGCACTCATTTCTTCCAGAACCTCACTTCGTTCGGCGTGGGCTATTTCACAATCAATACATTTACCGGCGACGGCATCTTCCGCAAGGACATCCTCGATGCCATGCCTGCCGTTGAAGAGACGCAATACGTACGCCATGTGCGCTTTGAGCGTCCGCTGAAAATAATGATGGATGGAAAAAAACAAGAGGCAGTGGTGATTGCCTGACACCGCTGCCTCCTCTTCTCTGGGCTTTATTGTCCGTCCAGCCTGCTGAAATATTCTATTATATCATCCCAGGTCTTGAATGTATCGGAGCCGAATTCTATGCGAGTGCTCATGAAGTCGGTTGAGCCGTTGTCGTCTCTCCGGTCTATAAGATAGTCGCCATAGAGCAGGTCTTTCCTGTTTGTGAGTATCAGACGGTTGTAGGCTGCCACTCCGAGATTCTCAAATGTCCATTCCTGTATTCTTTTTCCGTATTCGATATCGTTGGTGGGAGCTGCCGCCACGATGAAAATGTCGTACCATTCCAGCAGATACCGGTATGCCTTCAGCATGCTTGGCTGCGGCTTGCCGTCGCGTTCGAGTGTATCCTCTATACATATATATATAATGTTGCGCTGTCTGCCGTTCTGCCTGTCGTCTATCCATCTCACCACTGGCATTACCGAGTGCAGCAGTGTACTGTCGTTCATGCGGTGCTCGCCGTGGAAATGCAGCGCGTTGCGGTAGTGCGAGGCAAACAGGTCGTACGTATTCACCGTAGTATCCTCCAGTCCGAACAGTCCCCACACCCTGTTCTGCTCGTCCTTGTCGTTGCTCTTTGCGAAGCATTGCTCCGTTATGGCCTGATATTCGGCCTGCAGCTGCTTTGTCATCATGAATTCCTGTACGCCGTCGCGTCTCGGATTCATGAACGTTACCTTTCCCAGCATGTTGTTTTTCAGTATATTCTCGCCGATGGTGAATGCCGGGTTCATCAGAATACGGTCATATCCGTACAGCATCTCTGTATACATTGCTCCCATTGACGTGCCTATTATCAGGTCGGGCTGTTCCGTCTCGCAGAGATTCCGTAGCAAAGCCATTGCCTCTTCGGGGTGTATGGGCAGGTCGGGGGCTATTACCTGCGCATTGCAAAGCAGTTGGCTTATCTTTGTCACCGTTCCCGACTGCCCCGAGGAGCCGAAACCGTGAACGTACATCACTTTCTTGTCCGACATAAGGTCGGGAAACGACTTCACATAGCTGTTTTCCATATAGCCTTGTTTTGTTCTTTTGCTGCAAAATTAGTGCTTTTTGTCCGAATCCATCGGCTTTTCCTGTTCAAAACGCAGCCAACGGAAGTGCCGTGATGGTTAAAATAAACTAAACAGCGACCTTTCTGCGTTTTCACTTAACGATTTGCGAATCGCACGTTTTCAGCGTGTTTTTTCTGTCATTCCATCAAAATACTTGCTGAAATCATTTGCCTTACAATATTATTCCGTAACTTTGTCTTCCGTGACATGGCGTTTGTTGCTTGTAAATGAACACTGTGAGATTACAACTTCCGTCAATCACAAGTTAAAAAAGACATTCACGTTATTTGCTTTTATGATGAATAAGGACTTGAAACCGTTCTATGAGCATCGCGTGGCGGAGCACGATGCTGTATTGTCGCGTCTGCGCCGTCGCAACCGTCTCTTTCTTGCAGCCCAGCTTACAACCTTTGCTGCAGCCTTGGCGGCTGTTGTCGCTTTCACTGTCTATGGGGGCGTGGTGCTGCCCGTCCTGGCAGTGCTTATGACCGGTGCTTATGTGGCGTGCCGTGTGTGGGATGGGCACAACTCCGAACAGATTGTGCTTTATGAATCGCTAAGGACGGTATATGCCGACGAGTTGAAATATCTTGACGGTGACTTCTCTTCGTTCGATGCCGGCACGCGATATGTGAACCCTTCCCACCCGTTCACGTTCGACCTCGACATCTTCGGTGAGAGTTCTCTCTTCCATCGCATAAACCGTACCGTCACCACCGGAGGCAGCGATCAACTCGCCCATTTTCTCTCTACGCTGCCTTCCGATGAAATGGGCGAAAAAGAAATGTTTTCTTCAAAAAGCCCCCATTTCATCGAAAAGATAAGATGTCGACAGGAGGAGCTCGCTCTTTTGGCAGCCGATGAACCTTTTCGTACCGCTTTTATGGCGCATCGTCACCGTGGAATGACCGATACTGCTACAGTCAAGGCTTCGCTTGCTGCCGTCGGAGCAATAAAGATGCCCTCTTATGCCTCCTCATCGTTGGCCCTTGTGGTGGCATGGCTGTTGCTTGGCGGCTTTTTTGTTATCATTATGCTTGCCGTCTGCACTCCGTTGCCGTCATCCGTGCCTGTGATTTGGGCTACACTCCAACTCTTTGGTGTGCTTATCATAACAAACAAAATGCTCCATTCCATCGCAAAATCGGGCGGAAAATTTGCTAAAGAGATGAAAGCATACGAGAGTATTGCGCTTACCATGTTGCGCGACCGACGTGCCGACGGCGAGAATACAGCCGCATGCAATCGTCTTACCGAGGCTTTCAGTGCTTTCTCTTCATTGCGTCGCATTCTCGATGGGCTCGACCGCCGCGGAAATGTGCTCGGTCTCGTGCTTTTCGATGTCTTTTTGCTTAGCGATTTCTTCCTTGTGAGGCGTTTTGCCGGGTGGCGCAGGCGTTATGCCGCACTTGTCGGCGAGTGGATTGACGAGGTGAGCCGTACCGATGCGCTTGTATCAATGGCTACCTTTATATATAACGAACCACGTGCCGTACGTGCAGAAATTGCCCATTCCATCGATATTATTTACGAAGCCGAGGCTCTCTGCCACCCGTTCCTCGGGGCGAAAGCCGTGCCGAACGACTTCACTGTCGCCGACGGTCATTATTATATTGTCACCGGTGCAAATATGGCAGGCAAGAGTACTTTCCTGCGTTCGCTTGGCGTCAATTATGTTCTTGCCATGAATGGAATGCCGGTATTTGCCCGCCGTCTGCGCGTATCCATCTTCTCACTTTTCTCAAGCATGCGCACTGCCGACGATCTCTCGCGTGGCATCAGCTATTTCAATGCCGAGTTGCTACGCCTGCGCAGTCTTATAGACCATTGCAGCAGGCAGACGCGCACGCTGATAATACTCGACGAGATTCTGAAGGGCACCAATTCGCTCGACAAACTGAACGGCTCGCGAATGTTTCTCGATGCCATTTCCACGTTGCCCGTCAGCGGTGTTATTGCCACGCACGACCTTGAACTTTCGCGCATGGCTGACGATGAAATGGGACATTTTCACAACTTTTGCTTCGAAATAAGTCTTTCAGACAACATTACCTATACGTACAAAATAACTCCCGGTGTGGCGCGAAACCAGAACGCCACTCACCTGCTTCGCGGAATAATTGCTGCGATAACCGGAAACAAACCTAATGCCACGACAATATGAAGAAACTCATTTCTGCGGCGCTGCTCCTTGCCTTTTCGTCAGCTGCCGTTTCGCAAAGTCTCTCGATGAACGAGTTCGTAGAAAATCTTATGCAGAAGATGACCCTCGGCGAGAAGCTCGGACAACTTAATCTGCTTGCGGGCGATGACATTACCACCGGAAACGGTAAAAACTCCGATCTCGCTTCGAAGATAGCAGACGGCAGGGTGGGCGGCGTTTTCAATCTGAAAGGTGTTGCCAAACTCAAGGCTTTGCAGAAGCATGCAGTGGAGAACAGCCGCCTCGGCATTCCGCTGCTTATGGGCATGGATGTCATTCACGGTTACGAGACGGTGTTTCCCATTCCCCTTGCCATGTCGTGTAGCTGGGATATGGATGCCATCAGGCGTGCTGCCCACATTTCCGCGGTGGAAGCCTCTGCCGACGGTATCAACTGGACGTTCAGTCCTATGGTGGATATTTGTGTAGATGCACGTTGGGGGCGTGTGGCAGAGGGCGGAGGCGAGGATGCCTGGCTCGGCAGTCTCATTGCGCGGGCAATGGTGGAGGGTTATCAGGGCGACTACACCCATAGCGACAACATTATGGCTTGCGTGAAGCATTTTGCCCTTTATGGCGCCGTAGAGGCAGGACGCGACTACAACACTGTGGATATGAGTGCGCTACGCATGTACAACCAGTATCTTCCTCCATACAAGGCAGCCGTTGAGGCCGGCGCAGGCAGTGTCATGTCGTCGTTTAACCTTGTAGACGGCGTG
Organism: uncultured Prevotella sp.; assembly: GCA_947072805.1. Lineage (GTDB taxonomy): Bacteria > Bacteroidota > Bacteroidia > Bacteroidales > Bacteroidaceae > Prevotella. The sequence goes on along the minus strand of CAMTJK010000018.1, from coordinate 10,401 downwards.
CCGGCAACAGCCAATCGCCACCTGCTTACCGACATATTACGCGACGAGTGGGGCTTCAAGGGTTTTGTGGTTACCGATTACGAGTCGGTTAAGGAGATGAAAGCCCACGGCGTCAGCGACGGACTGAAGTCGGCATCGGCAATGGCTCTGCGTGCCGGCACCGATATGGATATGGTGTCGGGCGGATTCGAGTCTACGCTCGCTGCATCGCTGGCTGACGGGACGGTCACCTCTGCCGAGATAGATGCAGCCTGCCGCCGTGTGCTGGAGGCGAAATACAAGCTCGGACTGTTTGACAATCCATATAAATATTGCGATACGGAGCGTCCTTCGCGCGACATTTACAACGCCGCCCACCGTAAGGAGGCACGCGATATGGCTGCTTCTACGTTTGTGTTGCTTAAGAACGATGCGCCGACATCTGTGTATGTTGCCGGACAGACAGGTACCGATGCCGGACTGCTTCCTTTGGAAAGGGCTGGACGCATAGCCCTTATTGGTCCGCTTGCCGACAGCCGTGACAATATGGTGGGCACATGGAGCGTGGCTGCGGCAACCCATAAGTACATCTCGCTACGGCAAGCCATGGAGCGCGAGATGAGCGGACGCGGCGAACTTATTTATGCCCGGGGATGCAATCTCACTGCCGATGAGGCGTTGCAGAAGGCTGCCGAGTTTGGGCGTGCCATACCGCGAGGCGACGTAAAGCTCCTGCACGATGAGGCTATGCAGGCGGCGAGCCGTGCCGATGTGATAGTGTGTGCCATGGGAGAATGTGCCGATATGAGCGGCGAGAGTTCGAGCCGTGCATCACTTGAACTGCCCGACGTGCAGCGTGCCCTGCTTGCCGACCTTGTGGCTACGGGCAAACCGGTGGTGCTGCTGCATTTCTCGGGACGTCCCACCGTCATGACATGGGAACAGGAACATGTCACCGCCATCATGAACGTGTGGTTCGGCGGTTCCGAAGCAGCAGATGCCGTGTGCGACGTGCTTTTCGGCGATAAGGTGCCTTCGGGACGCCTCACCATGACCATGCCTCGCAGCACCGGACAGCTGCCCATCTACTATAACCATCTCAATACGGGGCGTCCGGTGAGGGAGGGAGCCACGCGCTACTATAAGTTCCAGTCCAATTATCTCGACGTGCGCAACGACGCTCTCTATCCTTTCGGTTACGGACTTACCTATACCACTTTCCGTTACAGTGAGCCACGCACCGATACGGATACGCTTACCGCCGGTGGCAGCCTGACGATGACCGTTACCGTCACCAATACGGGCAAGCGCACAGCCACGGAGACCGTACAGCTGTACATTCGCGACCTTGTAGCGTCGGTAAGCCGTCCGGTAAAGGAGCTGAGAGGCTTCGAACGCATCACGCTGAAGCCCGGAGAAAGCCGCGATGTGGCTTTCCGTATAACAGAAGATATGTTGAAGTTCTATAATGCTCGACTCGAATACGTGGCAGAGCCGGGCGATTTCGAGATAATGACAGGACCAAACAGCCGTGACGTGAAGCGCAGGCGCATAACGCTAATGACCGATTTGCGTTAAAACTCAATCCTTTTGTAGGCTATGCGTTCTCGTCTCCATGTATATATGGCATGCAGGGCACCGTCTTCGCTCTGTATTATGGCAGGATAAGAATACTGGCTTATCGGTGAGTCTTCGAGAGTGAGCAGATGATGCCATGTCACGCCGTCGGCAGATACGGCGATGGAGAGCGGTGTGCGCGGACCTTTGCCTGTGCCGGGCAGCGTGCCGAAGTTGTTGTATATCAGCACATGCTTTATTCCTTTCAGTGTTTTCTTGCCTATTTTCACGCTTACGGGTCGTTTCAGCGTCACGGCGTCCAGTCCCGACTGGTTGTTAGGCACGTCGAGCAGTGTTGTTCTGCCCCATGTCTTTCCGCCGTCAAGGCTCATGCACGAGGCAACTTTTCCGCGTGTGGTGTCCTTGCCGTCGCGTTGCGCTTTTGTGGGACGTGTGCGTGCCACTGCCTGCAGTCGTCCGTCGGCGTGTCGCAGTATGGCAGGCTGTATGCACTGTATGCTGTCGCTGTTGAGCGGTGTCTGTTTGCTCCACTGTTTCGTTGTCGGGTCGTATGTCTCGAAGTGTATTTTCCATCCGCCCTTTTCCGTTGATGAAGGGCATATCAGTCTGCCGTCCACCATTTCCGGCTTGTTCTTTATCGGACCGAGGAAGCCCTCGGGCAGCGGTTCCTTGTCGCTCCATGTGCGCCCGCCGTCTTTCGACTTGCATAGCCATCCCGTCCAGTCTTGTACGTTTTTGCCTATCTTGAAGAACAGCCATATCTCGCCGTCGGGCATTCTGTACAGCACCGGGTTCCAGCATGCCTTACGCCGTTCGCCGTTGCTGTGGGAGTGGTCCATAGCTTCCTCCCATGTCATCCTTATGCTGTCTTTGGCGGCGTGCCAGTCTATGCCATGCCGGCGGCACGGACCGAAGTGTGCGTTCAGACAGGTGCTGTCTATGCCTGCCATGCGAGCGTGTTCGCTGTCTGCCTCGAATACGCCGTCGGCGGCAAGCACCGGTTTATCCCATTTTTCGGCGCCCTTCTCCTTGCGTTGCGTGTATATGCACACGTCGGGAACGCGTTCTTTTGTGCCGCCGAAGTAGGTGGCGAGCAGTGTTCCGTCCTCCAGTTCCACCATTCCGGCAGAGTGCGTCTCCGGATATTGTGAGCGGTCGTACACAAATTCGTCATCGGTCACCAGTCCGTTATATTTGTTTCCGTCCGTCATGTTTGTGCGGAATGTGCTTGTACCCTCCTTTATCCTCTTCACCGTGCCGTCAGGCAGGTGGCAGTCGGCGGTGGTTCCTTGCGGCAGAGTTACCGTCCATTCCAGACTTTCCAGTGTTTTCTTCCATTCCGATGTCACTTTGCCCTGCGGCGTAATGTATGAGGCCGCTATGCTGTCCAGGTTCTGTATGGAGAAGTCGGGCTTCATGGTGAGATGCCTGTAAGCCACGCTTCCCTCGGCGTTCTTTATGCCGGCGAGGTCTTGGAAGCACCATGCCAGCAGGTCTCCGAGCAGCATCACGTGATTGCCCGAATTCATGGCGGGGTTTGCGGTGTCGCCGTTCCAGAGTTCCCATATCGTCGTGGCTCCGTGTTCCGCCATGTATCCCCACGACGGGTACGATGTGTTGGTGGCTATCAGAAATGCCACGTCGCCGTAGCCGTTGGCTGTCAGCATCTGCAGCAGATGCGATATGCCTATCACTCCGCACGATACGTGTCCGTTGTTGTATGTTATGATGTTTTTCACCACGTTGTCCGTGACGTCTTTGCGGCAGTCTTCCGGCACGATGCCGAAGGCAAGTGGAAGAATGTTGGCTGTTGCGGTGTTGTTTCCGTAGAAAACGCTGTCTGGAAACAGCGGATGTCCAGGTTGTGGCGATGTGCCGCGCCTTATGTGCAGGAATTTCCTGTTGAACGCCGCCGTCATGTCTTTTGCCCTTTGCTCATATCCGGCAGCCTCGTCGTGCAGTCCTTGTAGCGAGGCGAAGTCTTTCATCATCGTCATTATCCTTATCATGTAGGCGGTAGAGATGAGGGCGCCGTCGGTTTTGCGTGCCGGGTCTTTAGAGTGAATCATCTCGGGCTTTTCCGGCGGCATGCACCAGTCGCCGTATTTGTCTTTTGTTATTATGCCGTCCCTTGTATAGCATTTGCATATGTGTTCTATCCATTTCTTTATGTACGGATAGCTGTTGCGTATAGCCTCTTCGTTGCCGAACTGTCGGTATAGCATGTAGCAGGTGAAGGGCAGAGCCGCAGGCCATGACACGTTGTCGGTGTAGTAGTTCCAGAACGATGGTGCCACGTCGGGTATTGCTCCGTCGTACCGTTGAGCGTCGCATATGTCTCTCATCCATCCCGTGTACAGTCGGTTGTTGTCAAACAGATAGCTCTCGCCGAGTGAGCCGGCGGTGCGGTCGCCCAGCCATGGTTGTCGTTCGTTGCGTTGCGGGCAGTCCACAGGAAATCCCTTGTAGTTGTCTATTATGCCCCACCATGCGTTTTTCACTATTGCGTTCAGCGTGCTGTTGCTCGATGTGAACGAGCCCGTGCGTCTCACGTCGTTAGCCACGAGGTACGGTCTTATGTCTTCAGCCGTAACGTTGTCCATTCCCGTTATTCTCACATATCTGAAGCCGTGATATACGAATGTGGGGTGCCACCATCGTCCTTCGCCCTCGTTGCCGTTGCAGATGTATATGTCTTCCGTTTCGGCGTCGCGCAGGTTGGCTGTATATATTGTGCTGTCGGGATTCAGTCTTTCGGCGTATTTTATGCGTATGGTGTCGCCTCTGTTGCCGCGTATTTTCAGGCTTATCCATCCGGCGATGTTCTGTCGGCAGTCAAACACGCCGTCTTTTACGTGTACCGGTGCGTGCTCCTTGCCGAGTGCTGTGGCTGTCTGTCCCTCTGCTGTCTGCGGATACAGTGCTCCGGTGGGCAGTTCAGCCGTTTCCGCCCATTTCCATGACGAGTCGTCGAAGCCCTTTTCTGCCCATGCAGCCATTTCGAGGCGTGCGTCATACACCTCCCCATCATATTCGTTGTTGGAGCGGATGGGTCCTTCGGCGGTCACTTTCCATTCCTTCGACGTGGAAAGTTGTTGTCGGCTGCCGTCGGAATATTCCACGAATACGTCTATCCTGCATTTCGGGAAGCCGAAGAAAGGACATTTATGGTGTTTCAGATAGCGCATGGGCACGGTTCTTCCGTTGCCGAGAATGGCACCTATGCAGGCTGTCGTGTCCGTCTTCATTGCCTCTGTCACGTCGAGCACGCTGTAATATATCGATTTGCGGAAGTCGGTTTGCAGCGGTGTGAGCACGTTTTCGCCCATTCGTCTGCCGTTCACGTACAGTTCGCAGTAGCCTTGCGAGGCTATGTAAGCCTTTGCCCTCTTTATGGTCTTGTCTTTCAGGGTAAATTCCTTGCGCAGATAGCGTGCGTTCACCCTTGTCTTGTTCTCCATTGTCTCTCCTGGCAGCAGGCGGTCTATGCCTATCCATGCACCTTTCCACTGTCTTTCCTCTATTACGTCGTCCGCATTCAGCGGTGTTACCATGTGTTGTGCGTGCATTGTTGTCCACGCCACCATTATATATATAAGTAATAAAAACCTTTTCATGTCACTCTGTTATGCTGTTTGCGTAAAATTCTATGTTCATATATCCGTCGTCTCTTGTTGCCGATGCGTCGTTCGGGTTGTTCGGGTCCAGTCCGTGAGCCGTTTCCCATTCGTCCGGAATGCCGTCGCCGTCAGTATCGTTGTGTGGTGTGCCGCCGTATTGCGGAAGTCCTCCCACCTGTTGCGGGTCTGTTATTATGCCGAGCCTGTAGCTGTCGTCCGGTAGTCGTCGTTTGCTGTACGGTGAGGTGTGTGGCATGGCGTTCCTGCTGTATTCCGGCAGTCCCGTTCTCACTCCCCTCACTATGCGTTCGTCCACCTTGTCGCGCCGTGGCAGTGTTGCGCCCACGTTGTCCAATACGTGAACAAAAGCCTCTTCTGCGCTCATTATTGTGCCGTGCGGCGGCATTTCAAACGCTTCTGTCGCCCTTATCCTTTCGGTGGCGTCTTTCGATGCCGGCTGCACACCTCCGTTCCAGTTGTCTTCGGTTACCTTGCTGTTGCCCTCCACCACATTGCCGGCAACGTAAGCCTTGCCGTATTCGTCGGGCTTGCTTTTGTCGCGTGAGGCCTCGGGCTTCAGTATTCTGTAGCATATGGCAGGGCTGTCGGTCTTGCCCTTTTTGTAGGCTTTCAGCTGCTGTTCGGCGGTGAGCTTCTTGGGGTCGTAGCCGGTCACGGGACCCGCTTTGAAGTAGTTGTTGATGATATTGTATCTCGAATTTTCGTCACCGCCGTCTATGGAGCGGTTCCACCAGTTGAATATCACGTTGTTCACGAAGTTGAAGTCGCCGTCCATTGCCACCGACGGGTTTCGCGATATGTTGTTGGCAAACAGGTTACGTGCGAAGTATGTGTTGTGTCCGCCTATGCTTGCGCCGAAAGCGTGGTTATAGAGGTCCAGACCTTCCGCGAATATGCAGTCCTGTATGGTTATGTTCACCGTGGGATATTTTTTGTAGTGTCCGTCCGGTTGTCTGTCGTACACGTGCCGGTACATCGACATCACCTCGTCAAGTCCCCACGAAGCCGAGCAGTGGTCGTATATTATGTTGCCTATGCCCTGTCCGCCGCAGGCATCGTCGCGGAAAGCCACGTCCATGGCACCCCTTCGGAAGCGCATGTATCTTATCACCACGTCGTGCGTGTCTACCTCTACGGTCTGTCCGGTCACCACCACGCCGTCGCCGGGTGCCGTCTGTCCGTATATGCTTATGTATGGTGCCCTTATGTGTATGGGGCGTTCAAGGCGTATCTCTCCGGCTACGTTGAAAACCACTATTCTCGGACCTCCGGCTTCACATGCTTCGCGCAGTGTTCCTTTGCCGCTGTCGGCGAGCGATGTCACCACGAACACCTTTCCGCCGCGTCCGCCGAACGAGTATTTGCCGCCGCCCTCCGCTCCGGGAAATGCGGGTATGCCGGCTTGCGGCAGCATTTCGGGCGCGTTGCACCACGGTACGTATATCTTGCCGTGCATCATGCCGTCCATCACTTCCGGCATGGCGTTGAGCCACGCAGTCCTGTCGGCTTTGTCCCATAGCGCTTCCTGTTCCGCGCCGCGCCGTTTCACGCTGTCTGGGATGGTGGGATACTGTGCGAGGACTGTAATGGCCGGCAGCAGCCATAGCAGTAAGGTGACATAAGTCTTCATTTTCGATTGGTTTTTAGTAGAATATGGCAGGCGGTGTGTAGTTGTCACCGCTGTTACAGATGTCGGTCCGCCTGCCTCTTTGGCGGACATGCGTTGCGATAGCGTATGGCAAAGTTACGAAAAACTATCGTATAAGCCTGTTTCGCAGTAAAGTTTTTGGTGCGATAACGTGTAAAACAATGGAAAACACTTAACTTTGCAGTAAATCATATTGACAAACCGGCGGAAGCCGCGCGCCTCCGCAGCACAATCATCATCTTCAGACAATGAAACAAACTGCTTTTCTCTTGCTTCTTCATCTCCTTTCCTGCATGGCGGCGGCACAGGTACGCTATACGGGAAGCGTCATCAGCGACCCCCGACGCCACGACGGCGGACTGGCACCCGTCATAGGCGTACACTGCATACAGACCATGCGTGCCGACAGGGAGCATCCCGATTCGGCCAACAACGTTATGCCCTGGACATACAACCATCAGCCTATGCTGGTAAGGTGGGCAGGCAGATTGTGGATGCACTACCTCTCCGATCCTGTCAGCGAGCATGTGCCGCCGTCGCAGACCTACGTGCAGAGTTCTGTCGATGGCTACCGCTGGAGTGCCCCGCAGACGCTCTTCCCCGACTATGGCATGGGAATGATGGCGGTAATGCACCAGAGGGTGGGGTGGTATGTATCGTCTGCAGCTACGGGCAGCCGACTGCTGGCTTTGGGACACTATGGCATCTGCCGCACGCCCTCCGATGACCCCAACGACGGCAACGGCATAGGGCGTGTGGTGCGCGAGGTGAAAGCCGACGGCTCTTTCGGTCCCATATACTTTCTCTACTATAATCACGACCATAAGGACAAAGCCATACGCTGGCCTCTCTATACGGCATCGAAAGACAAACGTTTCCGCAAGGCGTGCGAAGAGATTCTCGCCGACCCGCTCATGTGGATGCAGATGGTGGAGGAGTGCGACCGCAATGATCCGCGCCTGCCATTGAAGAATGTCTACAAGGCTTTCTGCCACTATACGCTGCCCGACGATACCACCGTGGTGGGACTGTGGAAGCATGCGCTCACCTCGCAGAGCCGTGACGGCGGCAGAACATGGAGCATGCCTGTGGCGCGTGCCCGCGGATTTGTAAACAGTAATGCTAAGATATGGGGACAGCGTGTTGCCGACGGCTCTTACGTCACCGTATATAATCCGTCGGAGTTCCGCTGGCCACTGGCTGTGAGCACGAGCCGCGACGGCGAGGAGTACACTACGCTCAACCTGCTGCACGGTGAGATAACGCCGATGCGCTATGGTGGACAATACAAGAGCCGCGGACCGCAGTATGCGAGGGGCGTGGCTGCCGCCAATGCCGAGGCGGAGGCGCCGGACCGCTTCTATGTGGCTTATTCCATGAACAAGGAGGACATGTGGGTGGCGCGGGTGCCTGTGCCGCTTAGGACGAAGGCACTCTGTCATGCCGACGATGACTTTGCCGCTGCAGGCACGACGGACAGATGGAACATCATGTCGCCGCTGTATGCTCCCGTGAGCGTGGCTGACGGGCACATGACTCTCGCCGACCGCGACCCGCACGACTTTGCAAAGGCGGAGAGGGTGATACCTGCCACGCGGCGCCTTGAGGTGGAGATGAATGTCACGCCCATGCAGAACACCCACGGCGAACTGCTCATAGAACTGCTCGACGATGGCGGAAATGCCTGCACCCGCCTTTCCTTCACTCCCGAGGGCTCGCTTACCGTCAAGACGGGGGCGCGTTACAGCACTGTGCTGAAGGAATATGCCGCCGGCAGGGAGTATGCCTTGCGTCTGCTCTGCGACCTCGACAACCGCATGATTACCGTCTGGGTGGACGGCAAGAAGAGCGGTCCCAAGATGCTCCTCTCGCCGCTTTCTGCCGTCACGCGACTGTCGCTGCGCACCGGAGGACACCGCTACGAACCTACCATAGACACGCCTGCCGATACGCCTGCAGGCCACGACCTTCCCGATGCGGGCGCAACGTGTAAGCTCGCCGTCTTCCATATAAACAACGTACGCACGCGCGAGGCTGCTGCCACTACGCAAGGTGCCCTGCTGCGATGGGCTGACTTCGAACATTATGTAAGATATTTCAATGCCATGGAGCCGGAAGGCATAGTACAGGCAGTGCCCGACAGCTGTGCGGCACGCTGGATGGAAGACAACATACCGCTCTTCGAGTGTCCTGACAAGCAGATAGAGGAGATGTTCTACTTCCGGTGGTGGAGCCTGCGCAAGTCCATACGCCACACGCCGCAGGGATATGTTATGAACGAGTTTCTCGTAGACCGCTCCTATGCCGACAAATACAATCTCATAGCCTGTGCCCTCGGTCACCATATAATGGAGAGTCGCTGGCTGCGCAACAACACTTATCTGGAGGATAATGTGAGGGTGTGGCTGAGGGGCGGTGAGAACGGCACGCCCATGAAGCGGCTCGACACGTTCAGCTCGTGGCTGCCGTGGGCCATGTGGCAGCGGTCGCTGCAGCAGGGCAGCACGCAGTGGATGGATTCCTACAACCGCGACCTGCAGGATGATGTGGCACGATGGGAGGCTTCCAACATGTACGCCGACAGCCTCTTCTGGCAGCGCGACGTGAAGGACGGCATGGAGGAGCAGATAAGCGGCGCACGAAAGCTGAACCACCGCCGTACCACCATCAACTCCTATATGTACGGCAACTACATGGCGCTCTCGTGGCTCAATGCCGGCACGCCTGCCGAAAGGCTCTACGCCGGAAAGGCGGAGGCTCTGAAGCGCCGCATCACGGAGCGTTTGTGGAACAGCCGCCTACGCTTCTTCTGCACGCTCACCGTGGCAGACACTCTTGCCGCCGTGCGCGAGGAAACGGGATTCATACCCTGGTACTTCTACTTGCCCGATGACAATGCGGACAAATATCTGCCGGCGTGGATGCAGCTTGCCGACGAGAGGGGATTCAACGCTCCTTTCGGCATTACCACGGCAGAACGACGCCATCCGCTCTTCCGCAAGAACTTCCGCCCTAAGCACCCCACGTGCGAATGGGACGGAGCGGTGTGGCCCTTCGCCACATCGCAGACGCTCACCGCGCTTGCCAACGTGATGCACTCGTACCCGCTACTGGCTGATGCCATTGCCGACTCGTGCGGCAGGCTGATGCCCAACGCTAACCTCTTCTTCTATCATCTGAAGAAATATACGGAGGCGCAGTACCGACGGGGCAGACCTTACATAGGCGAATATCTCGACGAGACGGACGGACAGTGGCTGATGGGCGACAGGGAACGCTCCAAATTCTATAACCACTCCACTTACAACGACCTTATAATAACGGCACTCGTGGGACTGCAGCCCGACATGGGCGACAGCATTGTGGTAAAGCCGCTCGTGCCGGAGTCGTGGGACTATTTCTGCATAGACAACCTGCCGTATCACGGACAGCTGCTCACCATCTTCTACGACAGATACGGCGACCGCTACCATCAGGGCAAGGGACTGCACATAGTGAGACGATGACCAGTGGCTTGTTATGATGTGCAACAATATCATTCAAGTTTCATTAACA
>CAMTJK010000017.1 GCA_947072805.1 uncultured Prevotella sp. | reverse complement strand
ATTTCGCAAAACGCGTAACTCGCTGACTATCAGCGCTCCCTATTTGAGATAAAAAACGCTCATTTTCGCGTCGTAGGTTACAAATCGAGGTTTGGATGCCGATTAACACACGTTAAAGTCAAGATTTTTCATAAAAGTAAATAAATGTTATACGCATTGCATCGCAGCCCTAAACATAAGGCGAGAAAAACGCGATATCACACTGTGCGGCGAACCGGCATTGAGTATTCTGACCGAATATTCAACGGAAAAGTGAGAAAAAGCGCTGTGATGTTTAATAATATAAAATAATTTTATTAAGTTTGTGGCACTAATTTCCTCAAAACCGTCATTATATACCTAAGAATAAGTAAAGAACTATGATAAAATTATTCGTCCCCGGACGTTTGTGCCTGTTTGGCGAACACACTGACTGGGCAGGACACTACCGTACGATGAACGCCGATATATTGCCCGGTGCTGCCATTGTGACCGGCATAGAACAGGGCATATATGCAGAAGTGGAAAAATCGACAATCTTCGAGATGGTCAGCGAAGCGCCGGAAATAAAGGACAGATGGAGCGACTTCTCGTGCCGCATGAACGACGCGGAACTGAAGCGCGTGGCAAAGTCGGGCTCTTTTTTCTGCTACTGTGCAGGTGTGGCTTCCTATATGCTCGAATGGTACAAGGTGGGAGGCGTACGCATAAAGATAACAGCCATGACGCTGCCCATGAAGAGCGGACTGTCAAGCAGTGCCGCCATCTGCGTGCTTGTGGCGCGTGCTTTCAATATGCTATATAACCTCAATCTCAACACCATGGGTGAGATGAACATAGCCTATCTTGGAGAACTGCGGACGGAATCGCGCTGTGGACGACTCGACCAGGCATGTGCATTCGGAGTAAAGCCCAATCTTATGATTTTTGACGGTGACGAGGTGGAGGTAAAGGCACTCAACGTAAAGAAACCGCTATACTGGGTGGTGAGCGACCTGTGCGCGCAGAAGGATACGATAAAGATTCTTAGCGACCTGAACAAGGCATATCCCTTTGCCACGACGGAAAGCGAGAAACTGCTGCATGAGGCTCTCGGCATAAGGAACCACGAGATAATAGAGAGAGCGGTAAAGTATATTGCAGACGGAGACGCACAGGCTCTCGGACAACTAATGACGGAAACAGAACAACTGTTCGACAGGCAGGTGGCTCCGCTTTCTACTGCCTTGTGGGCACCCAAACTGCACAGCTACCTAAATGACGAGAACGTGAAGAAACTTGTATGGGGTGGCAAGGGCGTTGGTTCACACGGTGACGGGTCGGTGCAATTTCTTGCACACAGCAAAGAGGCACAGGCAGAACTTGTGGACTATCTGAACAGTCAGGGGCTGCATGCCTATCCGTTCACCTTACAGCCCGTACACACGGTGAGACGTGCTATCATACCTGTAGCGGGATTTGGCACAAGACTGTACCCGGCAACGCAGGTGCTGAAAAAGGACTTCTTCCCCATACCCTGCTCCGACGGAATGGTGCGACCGGTAATACTAATACTAATAGAGGAACTGCTGAAGAGCGGAATAGAAGACATATGTCTCGTGCTCGGCTCGGAAGAAGAACGCAGACAGTATGCAGAGTTCTTTGAAAAGCAGTTGCCAGAAGAGCATCTACACAAGCTTACTCCGCAATACAGGGAGTACAGCTACCACATACATGACATAGGGAAACATCTGCACTATGTGTATCAGTACGAGAAGCGCGGCTTCGGACACGCAGTATATCAGGCTGCTGATTTTGCCGAAAATGAGCCTGTACTACTGCTTCTCGGTGACACATTATATAAGAGTAATACAACAAAAACATGTGCGCTTCAGATGATAGAGGCGTATGAACGATATAACACGCTGCTTGTGAGCATACATCCGATACCTCTTGATGACGTGAGCCGTTACGGAATTTTGAGCGGAGTGTGGGAAAACAAGGAGAAAACAGTGTTGCAGGTGTCGGAAATGGCAGAAAAACCGAAACAGAGTTATGCGGAGGATTATCTCGGCGTAAAGGACGGGAACGGGAAAAAGAGTTACTATTCGGTGTTTGGTCAGTACATTCTTACGCCGGAGGTGTTCGACTGTCTTGCCGAAGACATACGACAGGCTGATATTGACAACGATCGTGAACGTGAAATTGAACTTACCACCGCACTCGACAAGGTGCGTGATAACAGCGGCATGCTCGGCGTCAGAATAAATGGCGAAATGTATGATATGGGTAATCCTGTGGCTTTACGCAACGCTGTGATACATTTCCCCGAGTCGCAAACACGCAACGACAGATAGAATTCCGGTCGCCGCATTGTTTTGTAAATGTGACGACCGGATAATTTTAAGTACAAAAAGCAAATATAGCATTTGTAGAAAATACCTTCTCGCGGTCTAATGACCGGTTGGGTTAAACTTCTTCTACTTCAGCAGCCTCCATCATGTCTTTTTTCTTGAGCAGAAAAATGCGCTTGCATCCTTTCTTTCTCATCCTGTGCGTGAAGTAAAGGAACAAAACGAAGCAGACGATAACAAGCGACTCTTCTGTTGCCATAATCATTAGCAGCATGTCGAAAATGCCGTGAAGAATCACCGGTACGATGAATGCCAGAATGAGATTCTTGGTTTTATCATACTTGGTGGTGCTGGAAAAGTGCGAGAGGGAGATGAAATATCCCATGGCAACCGCAAAAAAGAAGTGTCCGGGTACGGAGAAAATGCCTCGTACAAGAGCAGTGGTGAGCAGATTGTCGATGTTTCTAAAGATATAAAGCAGATTCTCAAAGCCGGCAAAGCCTAAGCCTACGCAGGTGGCATAGACAATGCCATCAAGATGTTCGTCGAAATACGGATTGTGGCGGATGAGAAAAATGATGAAAAGCATTTTTACGGCTTCTTCGGGAATGGCTGCCAACAGGAAAGCGTTGGCAATGGCTCTCGGAATACCTGACGGCGCAATCTTGTCAATATATGTACTGATATCGTATATGGACAATATAGCAATCACCCATATCGCTGAAACAACTCCAAATATTACTCCTTTCCATAATTGCGAAGCCGGTTCCGGCTGGTTGGAATCCTGATGGTATATATAGTAAAACAACAAGATAACGGGTAATAAGGCTGCTATCGGTACAGCTAGAAAAGTACTACTAATCATGATATATAACATTTAAAATTGCCACCACTTCTTCTTGAGTGTCTTGCTGTATTTGGAATCTCCGCTTATGTAAGGATTGTCAGATTTGTTTTCGTCCATGATATTGCTCCATGTCTTGCGGTGTTTCACCATGTCGTAGATGACTCCCCAGTCTGGTCTGCCGCCGATATTACGGTCGTCGATAAATATATCCGCCTTCAGCTTGCGGCTGTAATAGGGGTTGTTTTCAAGTGTTTCCTCTGGATAGTCCTTATTGACGGCATAAAATTCTACGCCGTGCTCGCGACACCATTCAACCGCCTCATCAAGCTCCCTGCCTTCACGCACTGTCCATAAGATGAGCTTGTGACGGTCGGCAATGAGCATGCGGAGAGTATCGGTAGCAAACGGATACTCCTCGCCGATGGCGGGATAACGGTCTTCAACAATCGTACCGTCAAAATCTACAGCTATTGTCATAGTTTGATAGATTTGTCATCCTTGTTGCTATAATGGCTGTTGGAATAGTTGCCATACGAGTATCCTCCGTAACTTGTATAGCGTCCGTAGCGCCCGTATTTCCCATATCCGTAGTAATAGCCGTACTTCTTCTTCGACATGTCTATGCCGTTAATCACATAGCACATGTTGGGAAGTTTATGCTCTGCATTCAGATTGTTGAACAGCTCGAAACTACCTTTTGGGGTGTAATCGGCACGACATACAATAACGGTGATGTCTGCCACCTTGCCAATCTGAATGGAGTCGGAAACAAGACCTACGGGAGCAGTGTCGAGAATAATGTATTCGTATTTCTCTTTCAATAGGGCAATTATTTCTTTCAATCCCTCACGTGCCAACAGTTCGGTCGGGTTGGGCGGAATAGGACCGGCCGGCATGATGTCGAGATTCCTGCTTATACCCGAAGGTATAACCTGTTTCTCAATGTCTGCGAGAGTGATGGTTTCTTTGGTGAGCAGGCGTGTAATACCCGTATTGGTGTCGGTGAAGCCGAACATCTTTGCAAGTCGTGGCTTGCGAATGTCAAGTCCAATGAGTATTATTTTCTTGCCAAGTGATGCAAAGCTCACGGAAAGGTTGGCTGCGTTGAATGTTTTTCCTTCTCCGGATGTCGATGATGTGAACATGATAACACGCTGGTCGCCTTTCAACATGAATTGTATGTTGGTTCGCATGGCACGGTATATCTCGTCTATCTGGTTGTTCTGATTCTCGTGTACTATGATACCGTTTTCGTTGTTGCTTTCTGTGAGTGCCACATCTGCAATGATTGGCAGCTTGGTGAGGCGCGCTACATCATCGTGACCCTCAATCTTGTAACGTAGAAGTTGTATCAGATAGAGAACAAACAGAGGCATGGCAAAGCCGAGTACAAAAGCACCGAGCAGGATAATGGTCTTTTTCGGTCGTACTTTGCCCTCGTATATGGGGTCGTCAATGACCTTTCCTTTATCAGCTGTGGCTGCAAGAGAAATGGAATTTTCCTCTCTCTTCTGAAGTAACATGAGGTAAAGGCCGGATTTTACTTCCTGTTGACGTCCTATTTGGGTCAGGATGCGTTCCTGCTCCGGTGTATTTGCTACCTTATTATTATATAGGGCATACTGATGCTCAATGCTTTGCATTTGGATTTCTGCAGTCTTGCGAGCCTGTGACAAAGCCGTACGTATACTGCTTTCCAGCTCATCCAGTGTACTGGTGATGCTCTGTACTTGAGGCGAAATCTCGGATGCCGTGCGCAACTTGCGGTTGCGATCGAGCACATTTTGGTTATAGCTGTTGATTAAGGCTGTCGAAGAAATATCCGATAATCCGATGTTCGACGGAATGATTTGGTAACGGTTTACCGGATTGTTCATGTGTTCGCGCAGGTAGTCAAGAAGTTGTATCTGTGTCTTGGCCTCAAAGAGTTTGCTTGAATACTGGCTTGCCTGTGTAAGAGTTTCCTGCGCATCAAGTCTCATCTGTGTTAGATTGTTGCGCTTCTTGTATTCTTCGAGTGCGCTTTCGGTGGAACCGAGCTCTGCATTGATTTTTTCAAGACGACCATTGATGAATTCTTCCGTCTTGATGGCTATTTCATTCTTGTCGGCATTGGCTTGACGATTATAGCACACCACCAGTTGCTTCAGAAAGTCTTCCGCTCTGTTTCGGTTTTGGTCGCAGAGGGTAATGAGTGCGATTGATGTTATTTTGGATGTCGGTTCCACTGTCATGGAATTGACATATGATGTGGCTACATAAAGAGGAGGGTAAATGCGAACGAATAGGGCGCGGTCGTTCTGTTTGCCTTTGACATCGTTTGCTGTAAACGTAAGGACACCGGCCGGTGTCTTATAGGTGGCAGGCAGAGATGTGAATGATGTTTCGAAAGGCACTTCATCGCCACTTTCTTCATCGTAGGTGATACCCTTTACAATATATTCTCCGTTGTTTTTACTTATCTTCATGTCGATGGGAAGCATCGTTTCATCCATCTTCTCAAGACTTACAGAATCGATGTCTACGCTGATGGGCTGCTGCTTGTAGATAAGTCGGTTCTTTATATAACCTTCTCTCTTGTATTCTACGTAAAGCCTTAAATCTTTAACGGTTTCCCTGGCAAGTATTCTGCTGGATATGATCTCAACCTCGTTCTCTATACCGGTACTGTTTGTCATGAAACCAAGGTCGGACATATTGGCAAGCATTTGGTTGCTTGCCTTTCGTCGGGAGTTGGCATCGTCTTTGATAAGCACTTTCTCTGAAACTTGAAATACGGGGTTGGTGTAACGCAGATATATGAGGGCAACACATAGCCATACGAAAACAGATAGTGCAAACCACTGCCAGTTTAATAAGATCATACTGAATATGGTCTTGAAATCGAAAGAAGTCTCGCTGCTTTCTTGTTCGTATGAACTTGATGTCCTATTCGAGGATATGTTGTTTCTATCTTCCATTATAAGCTGTTTGAATTAAATTTTCATCAAATATTGTCCGTAATCGTTTTTCAGCATTGGTTGAGCCAGCTTGCGAAGCTGTTCCCTTGATATCCATCCACGTCGGAAGGCAATCTCTTCGAGACAGGCTATTTTCTGTCCTTGACGCTTCTCGATGACTTCAATGAAGGTGCTTGCTTCACTCAGACTGTCGTGGGTACCGGTATCAAGCCATGCAAAACCACGCTGTAATGTTTGTACTTTAAGGGAGTGACGGTTTAGATATTCTTGATTAACAGTAGTTATTTCAAGCTCTCCTCGAGCGCTTGGCTTAATGTTTTTGGCTATCTCAACAACGCTATTAGGATAAAAGTATAAACCGACAACAGCGTAATTTGACTTTGGACTGGCTGGCTTTTCTTCAATGCTAAGGCAATTTCCTTCATTGTCAAACTCGGCAACACCGTATCGTTCGGGGTCGTTTACGTAATAACCGAATACGGTGGCTAAGCCCTGCTGTTCCACATTCTCTACACTTTGACGTAACAGTCCGCTGAATCCGCTTCCGTAAAATATGTTATCTCCGAGTACAAGACAAACAGCATCGTCACCGATAAACTTCTCTCCAATGATGAAGGCTTGTGCCAAACCGTCTGGTGATGGTTGTTCTGCGTATTCGAAATTAACTCCGATATCGTGACCATCGCCAAGTAGCCTGCGAAATCCGGGAAGGTCGAAAGGGGTGCTTATTATCAGAATATCCCTTATTCCGGCAAGCATCAATACCGAAATGGGATAATATATCATAGGTTTGTCAAAAATAGGGATGAGTTGTTTGCTTATTCCCTTTGTTATAGGATAGAGCCTGGTGCCGCTCCCTCCTGCTAAAACTATACCCTTCATTTATATGTATAACGTTATAAACTGCTGCAAAGGTAAGAATTTATTTTATTATTGGCGTTATTTATTGCTGATTTTAATATAATATACGGAAAAATCCGTAACTTTGCAACGCAAAATGATGTATATCCCTGTTTGTATTTTGGCTTCGTTCTACAAAATAAGCCGACATGTTTTATGGGGAATTAAATAATATGTAATTAAATGAGTATCTTATCAAAACTATTTGGAAAGAAATCCGATTCCGAAAATAAAGTGGGTGGAATCGAGGATTTTATGACCTTAATCAGAGTTTATTTTCAAGCTGCGATTGCTGCAGATCTCGGCATTACGAATCTTGCAGTATTACCGGACTTACGTGTGTTTAAGACAACATTGAGAGTTCCTACTGTAAATAATAAACTTGGCGTCGGAGAAAGGTCACGCTGCAAGAAAATGCTTAAGGAAATCTATTCAATGGATGATGCTTTCTTTAAGGAGATAGACCAGAGTCTTAGACGTAATTGCAGGAAAATTCAAGATGTGCAAGTATATCTTGTGCAATTTCAGGGCTTCACACAGGATCTCATGATGCTTATGGGCAATCTTATGAAATTCAAACTTAGATTACCTGGATTTATGAAGAAATCAATATATGTAATGACCGAAAAGACGGTGAACGATATCTTCGTAAAGAATGATTTTAAGGATGCCGGTGTGCTTAAAACTGTGGTAGCAATACGAGAGTACGACCGTAAACTTGGCTTTTCCCAGAAGTGGATCACGGATTTTGTGTTCAAAGTGGTAATGCTTGCTAAAAAAGAACCGCGTCCAAAAGATGAAGATTTGAAGAAGTAAGAATCCAATCAACCATAAGATGCTTCTAACGGATTGATAACCGAAACAATATTAAAACAATTAAAAAAGATTAAAGAGACTACGAGGTAAAGTTATTTTACGGAAAAAGTAATACCTTTGTAGAACAAAGAGTTATGGTTATGAATTCTAACGAACAGGCTTTAACCGCATTTCAGACTCGGGTGCGTCAGATGTTGCTTCGTTTCCAGCAGTTAAAAAAGGAAAACGATGAATTGTACACGATGCTTGAGCAAAACGAAAAAGATATCGAAGATTTGCGTAAGAAGCTTGAACAAAAGAAGAATGACTATGACTCGTTAAAGATGGCGAAGATGATTGAGATTTCTGGCGGAGATATAGAAGACGCAAAATCGAGATTGTCAAAGCTCATCCGTGACGTCAATAAGTGCATTGCTATCCTGAAGGAACAGAAAACAGATTAAGCGATGGCAGAACAGAACAGAGAAATACTACGTATTCACCTACACGTCTACGACGAAGAAATAGAGGCTGTCATACACAACCGCGCTGAAGAAGAGTATTACCGTGCTGCGGCGAAACTGATTACCGACCGCTACAATATATATGCACAGAAATACAAGGCTCATAAAAGTGACCATACCATAGCGCTGATGACGCTGATTGATATAGCACTCCAGTATACAAAGGAACGTGCAAAGAATGATGTAGCTCCATATAACGATATTCTCAAAAGTCTGACTGCTGAAATTGAAGACGCTCTCGGAGAAAAGAAAGAGAATATTAACAATTAATACATGTTTATTTTATGATTCTAACGTTTATTCTGGCCGTTGTCGCTCTTCTTATTGGAGGAGTGGGCGGATATGTTATTTTCCGATATATAATAAAGGGAAAATACAATGAGATGATTACTGCAGCCGAAAAAGAAGCAGAGGTAATCAAGGAGAAGAAAATGCTTGAGGTAAAGGAGAAGTTCCTAAATAAGAAGAGCGAACTTGAAAAAGAGGTTCAGGTTAGGAACCAGCATATCCAACAAAGTGAGAATAAGCTTAAACAAAGAGAAATCTCACTCAATCAAAGACAAGAAGAGCTTGGTCGTAGGAAGAATGATCTTGACAATCAGCAAAATCGCATTGATAATGAGAAGAAGCTGTTGCAGATACGCAATGAGGAGTTAGAAAAAATGCAGTTGCAGGAGCGTGCCAAGCTTGAAGAATTGTCGGGACTGAGTGCCGAAGAGGCTAAACAGCGTCTTGTAGAATCTATGAAGGATGAGGCAAAGACCGATGCTCAGAGTTATATAAACGAAATAATGGATGAGGCTAAGCTCAATGCCAACCAGCAGGCACGCAAGATTGTCATTCAGACAATTCAAAGAGTGGCTACAGAGACTGCAATAGAGAATAGCGTTAGTGTGTTCCATATTGAAAATGACGAGGTCAAGGGGCGTATTATTGGTCGTGAAGGTCGTAACATACGTGCGCTCGAAGCGGCTACAGGCGTTGAAATTGTTGTGGATGATACACCGGAAGCTATTGTTATCAGTGCATTCGATCCCATCCGTCGTGAGGTATGTCGTCTAGCTCTTCATCAGCTTGTATCAGATGGACGTATACATCCGGCACGTATAGAGGAAGTGGTGCAGAAGGTCAAGAAACAGCTGGAGAATGAAGTTATCGAAACTGGAAAGCGCACATGCATTGACCTTGGAATTCACGGTCTGCATCCGGAACTTACACGCATTATAGGCAAGATGAAGTATCGTAGCTCTTATGGACAGAACCTATTGCAGCATGCTCGAGAGACAGCTAATCTATGTGCTGTTATGGCATCGGAGTTGGGCTTAAACCCAAAGAAGGCGAAGCGTGCCGGTCTGTTGCATGATATAGGTAAGGTACCCGATGAAGAGAGTGAATTGCCGCATGCACTTTACGGAGCCAAGATTGCAGAGAAATATCGTGAAAAGCCGGATATATGCAATGCCATTGCCGCTCACCACGATGAATGTGAGATGAATACGCTTTTGGCTCCTATTGTTCAGGTATGTGATGCCATCAGTGGTGCGCGTCCCGGTGCACGCCGTGAGATTGTGGAAGCATACATCAAGCGTTTGAACGACCTTGAGGCCATTGCTATGAGTTATCCCGGTGTAACGAAGACCTATGCTATCCAGGCCGGTCGCGAGTTACGTGTGATTGTAGGAGCTGATAAGATGGATGACGTTCAGACAGAAGCATTGTCGGGCGAAATAGCAAACAAGATTCAGAATGAGATGACTTATCCCGGTCAGGTGAAGATTACGGTTATTCGCGAAACGCGTAGTGTCGCTTATGCAAAATAATATTTATAATGTATACAATAAATGTGTAGAGGTTGCATTTGTGCAACCTCTATTTTTATATGTTTACCATTATTATTATCTGAAGGGTACGGTTTCCGGCTCTAAGATATTAACAGACAGAAAGTCCCGACCTCACGGCTGGGACTTTCTCACTAAATAAACTTATATAATAATACACGTACGGTTCGTTCTTGACCGTATTGTCCTCGTGGCAACCGCTGACGCATAAGATGTTGCAGTGTGAACCTGCAGCATTGGTGCTAATCGTAAATTCATATGGACGCGTCAGTCTTCCTTACTCCGAGGAATTTCAGCATTTTTCATTTTGGGCAGGTCTTCAGACTTTGTTCCAACCTCATGCTCCTTCCCATTTCATTGTTTTCGGAAACAGTGGATTCTCTTGCTTGAGGTGCATAAAGGAACTTACTGCTGCGGGACAGTTGGAGATTTTCACCCCATTCCCTTTTAATCGCTGTTATGCGAACCCTTAATATTTGCAAAGGTAACACAAAAATGTGAATGGGAAAACACTCTTATGCTGAATATCGGCCAGCTTAACCTTTTTTATGTTTTGTCGGATTGCTAGGAAGAATACACGTTTAAGACAGAATATAAATGGAGCTTTCACTGTGATTTCGCAACGTCAAAGGCGTACGTCATGCAATCATCATACTGTTTCATCTTTAGGTTTTTTCAAACTACAGGAGATGACCGTCGATATAGACTTGTAACTGCATTTAATGAAAGTTAATTTGTAAAGATATTTGGTCGAATTTAACATTTTTAAATTGGGCATTCTAGGTGTGAATATTTGTTAATGAAAGTGGGTCGATTTATGCTCCCGACGGGTCGAAAAACGATTACGCTTTTTTGGCAACGCCGTTACGACGTAATGGCGATGCGATAAAAGCTATATCGCAATGAGCTCACGTACGTAATGGCAAACCGATGAAATGGTATTAAATCGCAAAACGCGTAACTTGCTGACTATCAGCGCTCCCTATTTGAGAGTAAAAACGCTCATTTTCGCGTCGTAGGTTTCAAATCGAGGTTTGGATGCCGATTAACACACGTTAAAGTAAAGATTTTTCTAAACTGTTAATGAAACTATAACGATAGTATTTCATACTTTGTCGGATGTTACAGATTATAAAAAAATCCGCAGTGGCAGGTTTTGTGCCTACTGCGGATGTGAGTATGATTTTGCGTTAGTCCTTATAACGTTCTCAATTTATTTCCCAGCCGATGGCGCTTGCGCCGAGTACAGCTGCAGATGAACCGTCAAGCCCGCTGACAAGGAACTGGGCTTTGCCTCTGAATATTGGCATTACGTGGTTGTTGTAAGCCTCACGAATGGGCTTCATGATAAGTTCGCCCGCCTTTACCAGTCCGCCGAAGAAGATGAATGCCTCCGGGCTGGAGAACGCTGCGAAATCAGCGCATGCCTCGCCAAGCATTTTGCCCGTAAATTGGAATATCTCATTGGCCATTTCGTCTCCTTTTCCGGCAGCAATGCTTACATCGAGTGACGTTATTTGATCGGGATTAAGTTCGCGGAGCAGTGAGGGTCGGTCGGTAGAGGCCAGCAGCTCGCGTGCTGTGCGAGCCACGCCTGTTGCCGAGCAGTACGCTTCAAGGCATCCTGTGCGTCCGCAGCCGCACGGTCTTCCCCCCTCGCGTACCATTGTGACGTGTCCCAGTTCGCCGGCAAATCCATCATGCCCGTAAAGTAGTTGTCCGTTTACAACGATTCCTGAGCCAACGCCTGTACCTAATGTTATTACGATGAAGTTTTTCATGCCGCGTGCAGCGCCGTAAGCTTGTTCGCCTATAGCTGCTGCGTTGGCATCGTTTGTCATTCCTACCGGTATGCCGAGCGCTTTGCTGAACATGTCGGCGAGGGGTACTATGCCTCTTCCCCACGAAAGGTTAGTTGCGTGCTCGATGGTACCTTTGTAGTAGTTGGCATTAGGCGCACCGATACCCATAGCCTTTATTTTTTCTATTCCGCCCACCTGGTCGATTATTATCTGCAGTGCCTCTACGGAAGCGGCAACATAATCTTCCACTTTGTCGTAGCCTTGTGTTTTTATGGCGGTGGTGGCTTTTATTTCTCCTCTGCTGTCCACTATTCCAAAGACAGAGTTTGTTCCTCCTAAGTCGAGCCCGATAACATAGGGCTTTATTGCCTGTTGTTCGTTCATAAATAAAGATGTATAAAGTTGGTTTCCGTTTTTCTTATATAGTATGTATTGCCAAATAAGCAAAGCTTCGCAAAGTTAGGAAAAAAAGGAAACAGCCCAAAGATTTACTAACAAAAACTTGTATAATTCGCATAAATTTAGCAATTTTGCATCCGTTATGCCATTTCCGATTCATATAAACATACTGGATTTCATTGTAAAGGGAATCCTTATTGGAATAATAGTTTCGGCTCCGATGGGTCCCGTGGGAGTTTTGTGCGTTCAGCGGACGTTGAACAAGGGTCGTTGGTATGGCTTTGTGACCGGTGTCGGAGCCACAGCCAGCGACATCATATATGCCGGTATGTCGGGTTTTGGAATGAGTTGGGTGATGGACTTTGTGAACAATCAGCAGAACAAGTTTTATCTTCAGATTATAGGTAGTATGCTACTGCTTGTGTTCGGTCTCTACACCTATCGCAGCGATCCTACCCGTAACATGCACCGTTCCGGTACAAACAAGGGTACTTTCGTTCATAACGGTGTGACGGCATTTCTTGTGACCGTGTCCAATCCGTTCATTGTATTTCTTTTTCTTGCCTGTTATGCACAGTTCGCATTTGTGTTGCCCGGCCATCCGTTTGAGATGTGTGTGGGCTTTGCGAGCATCATTGCCGGCGCACTGATGTGGTGGTTTGGACTCACGTGGCTTGTCGATAAGATACGTGGCAAGTTCGATGTGAACGGTATTCGTCTCATCAACCAGATTATCGGAGCCATCGTTGTTATTTGTTCGGTCATCATGCTGTTTGGTACAGTGACCAATCTATATAGATTTTTCTGATCCTTTATGTATATATCCCAGGAATTACGAAAGAAGAACATTGCCGAATATCTGCTTTACATGTGGCAGATAGAAGATACGATAAGGGCATTCGGATGCTCCCTGTCTCGCATACGCAACGAATATATATCCCGCTTTGACTATGACGATGATCAGAAGGACGAGATGACCGACTGGTTTGGCTATCTCATTCGTATGATGAACGAAGAGGGATGTCGCGAAAACGGACATCTGCAGATAAACAAGGTAGTGATGATGCAGCTTGAGGAACTGCACACGCGCCTGCTCGGCAGCTCAAAATTCCCGTTCTACAGCGCCGAATACTATAAGGTGCTGCCTTTTATCGTGGAACTGCGCAATCATGGTGCCGACAAAAGCCAAAGCGAGGTAGAGACCTGCTTTAACTCACTCTATGGCGTGATGATGCTACGCTTGCAGAAGAAGCCGATAACACCCGATACGACTCATGCCCTCAAGGAAATAACCACACTCGTGGGCATGCTCAACGACTATTATCTGAAGGACAAGGAGACACCGTTGGAATTTGAGTGAAACAAACATAACGTCATGAATATACTTATAACAGGATGCAACGGACAGCTCGGAAACGAGATGCAGTTGCTGGAAAAGGACTATCCCCAACATACATTCTTCAATACCGATGTTGCTGAACTCGATATAACAAACCAGTTGGCTGTGGATGATTTTGTAAACAGAAATTCCATAGACGGTATTGTGAATTGCGCCGCATATACAGCTGTAGACAAGGCAGAAGACAACAAGGAACTATGCACCTCGCTCAACACTGTAGCCCCGGCTTATCTCGCCGCAGCCATCGAGAAGCGCGGAGGATGGCTTGTGCAGATATCTACAGACTATGTTTTCGATGGTACACACCATGTGCCTTATACGGAAACCGACACTCCATCGCCTGATAGCGTATACGGCAGTACCAAACTTGCCGGCGAACTCGGCGTGTCCAGGTTCTGCAGCCGCACAATGATAGTGCGTACGGCGTGGCTGTATAGTACATTCGGCAACAATTTCGTTAAGACGATGATACGCCTCGGCAAGGAGCGCAACGAGCTCGGCGTGGTGTTTGACCAGATAGGCACACCCACGTACGCAGCCGATCTTGCTTCTGCCATAATGCAAGCCATCGTACATGGCATAGTGCCCGGTGTATATCATTATTCAAATGAGGGAGTGACAAGCTGGTACGACTTTACAAAGGCCATACACCGTATTGCCGGAATAACCACATGCAAGGTGCGTCCGCTACATACTGCCGAATATCCTGCAAAGGCAAACAGACCGGCTTACAGCGTGCTCGACAAAACAAAAATAAAGCAGACCTACGGCATAGAGATACCGCATTGGGAAGAATCCCTGCGTAAATGTATAGCTGCCCTGTGACGATGGTATCACGGCAACATCGCAACGGCTTCGCTTTTCCTTCTGTATGATGTGACAGGAAAAGTGACACGGCCATCAACGAAAACGGAAATATCAGATTATGAATCAGGAAATAGAAAGAAGAAGAACTTTTGCGATAATATCGCATCCAGATGCCGGTAAGACAACGCTTACCGAGAAATTCCTGCTCTTCGGCGGACAAATACAGGTGGCGGGTGCCGTGAAGAGCAACAAAATAAGGAAGACTGCCACCTCCGACTGGATGGATATAGAGAAACAGCGCGGTATATCGGTCTCTACATCCGTGATGGAATTCGATTACAACGATTACAAGGTAAATATTCTCGATACCCCCGGCCACCAGGACTTCGCCGAAGACACATATCGTACGCTTACAGCAGTAGATTCGGCCATAATAGTGGTAGACGGTGCCAAGGGTGTGGAGGCACAGACACGCAAACTCATGTCTGTTTGCCGTATGCGCAACACTCCGGTCATCATTTTCGTAAACAAGATGGACCGTGAGGGACGCGATCCGTTTGACCTTCTTGACGAGCTTGAACATGAACTGGAGATAAGTGTGCGACCACTCAGCTGGCCCATCAACCAGGGCGCCAAGTTCAAGGGTGTATATAATATATATGAAGGAAAACTCGACCTCTTTACTCCCGACAAGCAGAGGGTGACGGAAAAGGTAGAAGTAGACATCGACAGCGACGAGCTCGACGCAAGAGTGGGGGAGAACGATGCAGCCAAATTGCGTGAAGATCTTGAACTTGTGGACGGCGTATATCCTGAATTCAGTGTGGAAGACTATCGCGCAGCAGCTGTTGCACCGGTGTTCTTCGGTTCGGCATTGAACAATTTCGGCGTACAGGAATTGCTTAACTGTTTTGTTGAGATAGCTCCGAGCCCACGACCCACAAAGGCAGAAGAGCGCATGGTGAGTCCCGATGAACCTAAGTTTACCGGATTCATCTTCAAGATAACGGCAAATATCGACCCCAACCACCGTTCGTGCATAGCTTTCTGCAAGGTGTGCAGCGGCCGTTTCGTACGCAATAACCCCTATTATCATGTTCGTTTAGGCAAGACGGTACGCTTTTCTTCACCGACGCAGTTTATGGCTCAACGCAAGAGCACCATTGAAGAGGCGTGGCCAGGCGACATAGTAGGCCTGCCCGACAACGGAATATTCAAGATAGGCGACACTCTTACAGATGGCGAACTGCTCCATTTCAGGGGCTTGCCCAGCTTCTCGCCTGAAATGTTCAAATATATAGAGAACGCCGACCCGATGAAGTCGAAGCAATTACAGAAAGGTATCGACCAGCTCATGGATGAAGGTGTGGCGCAGCTATTCGTAAACCAGTTTAACGGACGCAAAATCGTTGGAACCGTAGGTCAGCTGCAGTTTGAGGTAATACAATATCGTTTGGAAAACGAGTATAACGCCAAATGCCGTTGGGAACCCGTACATCTTTACAAGGCATGCTGGATAGAAAGCGACGACGAGGCCGAACTCGAGAACTTCAAGAAGCGCAAGTATCAGTACATGGCAAAGGATAAGGACGGACGTGATGTCTTCCTTGCCGACAGCGGTTACGTGCTGAGCATGGCCCAAGAGGATTTCAAGAAAATACGCTTCCACTTTACGAGCGAGTTTTAGCGGATGCAGATGCGTTAGAATCAGCTTTTAGGATATAGCAGATATTACGTTATGACAAGAGAAGAAGATATAAGAAATGCAGTGGAGACCCTGCGCCGTGGCGGCGTTATCCTCTATCCTACAGATACAGTGTGGGGTATCGGCTGCGATGCCACCAATGCTGAGGCAGTGGCAAGAGTATATGATATAAAGAAGCGCGACGATTCGAAGGCGATGATATGCCTTGTGGATAGCGATGCACGTTTGCAGCGCTACGTGCGAAACGTGCCGGAAGTGGCATGGCAACTGCTTGACTGTGTAGCCGATAAGCCTACGACCGTCATTCTTGATGGAGCGGTAAATCTGGCGCCCAATCTTCTTGCCGACGATGGCAGTGTGGCATTGCGTATTACGGCAGAACCATTCTCAAAAGAGTTGTGCTTCCGTTTTCAGAAGGCTATAGTTTCCACGTCGGCCAACATTTCCGGTCAGCCTACGGCACAGAATTATTGCGATATTGCTCCTGAAATCATCAATGCTGTCGATTATGTGTGTTGGAGTCGCCGTCAGGAGCACAAACCTCACACACCTTCAAGCGTAATAAAACTCGGCATGGGCGGCGAAGTGCAGATAATAAGGAAGTGACGTGATGGACATTGCCATTGAAAATGACAAGCTGACTGCGTTCGACAGGTTGCTGGCATGGCGTGAACAACACATCAGTCAGCGCACGTTTATACTGTTTCTCGCATTCCTTGTGGGATTCTTCTGTGCTGTGGCTGCATTTCTCTTGCATAGTCTTATCAACGAGATTGTACATTTCCTTACAAGTTCTTTCGATCGCGGCACAGCCAACTGGCTCTACCTTGTATATCCGGTCATAGGTATATTCTTGACATCTCTGTTCGTCCGTTACGTTGTAAAAGACAATATCAGCCACGGTATCACACGCATTCTCTACGCCATAAGCAGCAAGAAAAGCCGTCTGCGTGCACACAACTGCTGGTCGTCGCTAATAGCTTCAGCCATAACCATCGGATTTGGTGGCTCTGTAGGAGCTGAGGCGCCGATTGTTTTGACGGGTTCTGCCATCGGCTCTAATCTCGGAAAGCTTTTCCGCATGGACAACAAGACGCTGATGCTCCTTGTGGGCTGCGGTGCGGCAGGTGCCATTGCGGGCATATTCAAAGCCCCGATAGCCGGACTTGTGTTTACGCTGGAGGTACTTATGATCGACCTTACGATGGCGTCGTTGCTCCCAGTGCTTGTATCGTGTGTTACAGCCACCTGTTTTACTTATATTTTTCGTGGTTCCACTGCTTTGTTCTCCTTTACTCTCGATGCCGACTGGGTTATTGAGCGAGTGCCTTCAAACATACTCTTAGGAATATTCTGCGGTTTGATAAGCCTTTATTTCATCCGCACTATGACTTTCTGTGAGGATATCTTCGCCAAATTCAAGGAAAAGCCTTATGTGCGGTTGCTTATCGGCGGAGCAGTGTTGAGCCTTCTGATATTCCTTTTCCCCTCTCTTTATGGTGAGGGCTACGACGATATCAACATGTTGCTCAACGGCAGAACGGAAGCCGATTGGAACGAAGTGCTGAACAACTCGCTGTTTGCCGCCCGCGGCCATCTCGTCATATTATATATTACCCTTGTTCTGCTCACGAAGGTGGTTGCCACGTCAGCAACCAATGGCGGAGGCGGTTGCGGTGGTACCTTTGCTCCCAGTCTGTTCATTGGGTGTTTTGGCGGTTTCCTTTTTGCCCGTCTTTGGAACATATATGAAATAGGAGTATATGTTCCCGAAAAGAACTTCGCCCTCCTCGGTATGGCTGGTGTTATGTCGGGCGTTATGCATGCCCCTCTCACCGGAATCTTTCTTATCGCCGAGATAACCGGAGGATACAGCCTGTTTCTGCCGCTTATGATAGTGAGTGTATGTTCGTATCTTACCATCAATATTTTCGAGTCGCACAGTATTTACGGAATGCGCCTTGCCAAGCAAGGACGTCTTATCACGCACCATACAGACCACGCCATTCTCACACTTATGAGTCTTGACAGCGTCATTGACCGCAATTATAAGTCGGTAACGCCCGACATGGAACTTGGCATGATAGTGAACAAGGTCAGTATGAGCCGCCATGACATTCTGCCGGTGCTCGATGCCGGCGGTTTCCTGCTCGGAGAAATCAATATTACGAAAATACGCCATGTGCTTTTCCGTACAGAGCTATATCATCATTTCCATGCCCATCAGCTCATGATGCAGCCGCCAGCCATTCTGCGTGACGACGATGCCATGACTATTGTCATGAAGACTTTCGACAGGACTCATGCCGACAGCCTTCCGGTGCTCGATCGTGACAATCGTCTGAAGGGCTACGTGCTGCGACAGAAAGTATATGCCATGTACCGTAAGATGGTGGCGGACATGAGTCAGGATTGACGTAACAGTGCAATCGCGTGAACATTATATTTATATGAAGAAAGAAGATTTAAGGATAGTATTTATGGGTACGCCCGAGTTTGCAGTAGCCACGTTGCAGGCTCTTGTAGATAACGATTACAATGTGGTGGCGGTGGTTACCCAGCCCGACAAACCAGTAGGTCGCCACGGAAGTGTGCTTCAGGCATCTCCGGTCAAGCAGTTCGCCCTTACTCACGGGCTTCCCGTATTACAGCCGGAGAAGATGAAAGACCCTGTTTTTCTCGAGCAGTTACGTTCGTACCATGCCAATCTGCAGGTTGTTGTAGCTTTCAGAATGTTACCCGAGGTGGTTTGGGACATGCCGGCTTACGGCACATTCAATGTTCATGCCGCACTTCTTCCGCAATACCGTGGAGCTGCACCCATCAACTGGGCGGTAATAAACGGCGAGACACGCACAGGCGTAACCACATTCTTCCTTGACAAGGATATTGACACCGGTCGCGTAATAAAGCAACTGCCGTTTGACATTGCCGACAGCTATAATGTAGAAGATGTTTACAATGGATTGATGGCTCTCGGAGCCGATATTTGTCTGCAGACACTTGAGCTCATTGTCGAAGCCGACGGTCACCCGGCGGCTATAGACCAAAATGCCATGCTTTCCGATGTCGGTGAACTTCATGCCGCTCCAAAGATTTTCAAGGATACGTGCCGTATAGAGTGGAACAAACCGTCTAAGCGTATTTATGACTTCGTAAGAGGTTTGAGCCCTGTTCCAGGTGCATGGACTACTCTCGTCGCTCCCGACGGCAAATCATCTGTTCTAAAGATATTCGCCACATCCAAGACTAACGAAACAACCCAGGCCGCTCCCGGAAGTCTCTCCGTCGTTCATCGTCAGCTCTTTGTCGCCACTGTCGATGGACTGTTACGCATTGACGAACTGCAGGCTGCAGGTAAGAAACGTATGCCGGCTGCCGACTTCCTAAACGGCGTGAAAGATATCGAGAGGTATATTTTAGCGTGACAGTTTGCTTAGCTGTATTTTTTTCACTGATTCGTATAATAAAAAGCATTACTTATCGTTTGATAGTTAAACAGATTAATACCAAACGAAATGCCTATGATGTATTTTACACCTGACAACCTGAATCCAAGTGAGAAAACTATCGAACTGATTAAGCAAATAGCTTATACCTATAGAGTTATCCGCATGAAAGACGGCACCACGATGCCGTATTGTTTGAACTGATAAAAACTATGGCTTTAGTATCTCCGTCGCTGCTCGCAGCCGATTTTCTGCATCTCGACCGCGATATTGAAATGATAAACAGAAGTGAGGCAGACTGGCTTCACCTTGATGTTATGGACGGCTCGTTCGTTCCTAACATCTCTTTTGGCTTTCCTGTGCTTGAGGCGGTTGCCCGGGCGTGTAGAAAACCGCTTGATGTACATTACATGATAGTCAATCCGGAGCGTTATATTGCACGCACCGCAAAACTCGGTGTTATGATGATGAATGTTCACTACGAGGCTTGCACTCATCTGCACCGCACCGTACAGGAAATTCATAATGCCGGCATGAAAGCCGGTGTTACGCTCAATCCCTCAACACCGGTGTCAGTGCTTGAAGACATCATTTGCGATGTAGACATGGTATTGCTTATGAGTGTGAATCCGGGATTTGGTGGTCAGGACTTCATCGAAAACACTATCGTCAAGGCGAAACGACTGCGCGAGATGATTGCCGCAAGCGGTTCAAAAGTCCTTATCGAGGTGGACGGGGGCGTCCATGCTACCACGGCTCCGCGCCTTGTTGAAGCCGGTGTTGATGTACTTGTGAGCGGAAGTTATGTGTTCAAGAGCGATTCTCCTGAACAGACGATACACGAATTGCGCTGTCTGGGAAAAGATATTTAAGACCTAAAAGTCCATAAGAGCCAGCGACATGTTGTGCTCTTTTGCCATGCGACGCAGGTTTAGCACGGCATATCGCATGCGTCCGAGTGCGGTGTTTATGCTCACGCCCGTTATATCGGCAATTTCCTTGAACGACATGTCCTGATAAAACCTCATGTAAACCACCTCCCGTTGTGATGCCGGCAGATTGTTCATCATGCGTTTCACGTCGTCAAGCACTTGCTCGTTTACAATCTCGCTTTCCCTGCTGCTGTCGAACACCGAATTTATCTTAAGGTTGCTTAAGTCGTTGTCTTCGGTGGGCTCAACGATGTGCTCGTTGCGCTGCTGACGATACAGGTCCATAATCACGTTGTGGGCTATTCGCGTAATCCAATATGAGAACTTGCCGCTGTCGGTATATTTGCCTTCGTGAAGTTTGGTTATTACCTTTACGAAAGTGTCCTGAAATACATCATTGGCCAGTTCCTGATCGCGTACCACGAACATTATATAACTAAAAAGCTTTGATTGGTTGCGTGTCAATAACTCGTCAAAAGCCCTATTGTTTCCTCCTACGTACTGTAATGCCAACTCTTCGTCGGTCATACTTCCGAATTCTTTCATACTTAATTCTTTTGTTTTATTAAGTAAAATCTACGTCGATAGGCAAACTGGGTTTTATAAATTGGTTATTGATACAATTAATATTATTGTGCAAAAGTACATAAAAGAATCTTCATAGCCAAAAAAATGACTGTTAAAATTGTATTCTGCTTTATTAGTGTCCTAAATAGAACAATGAAGATGTGTATTTTTACCGTTATGGAATAATGATAGCAGGCTCATGCAGAAACTACTTTAAACGATTATAATCATGAACAGAAACTTATTGTCATTGTTTTGTAAAGTTATTTGGTTGAAATCAACATTATCAGCTTCCGCCTGTAACTGCACTTAATAAGAGTTAATTTGTAAAGATATTTGGTCGAATTTAACATTTTTAAATCCGGCATTCTAGGTGTAAAAATTTGTTAATCAAAGTGGGTCGATTTATGCTCCCGACGGGTCGAAAAACGATTACGCTTATTTGGCAACGCGATTTCATCGATTTCGCATCGCCATTTCGATGAAATCGCATTGCGATTTCGACGTAATGGCGATGCGATAAAAGCTATATCGCAATGAGCTCACGTACGTAATCGTAAACCGA
>CAMTJK010000016.1 GCA_947072805.1 uncultured Prevotella sp. | reverse complement strand
TCATCGAAATGGCGATGCGAAATCGATGAAATCGCAATGAGCTCACGTACGTAACCGTTTTTCGACCCATCGAGAGCATAATTTGCCACACTTTCATTAACAAAAATTTACACCTAGAATACCGAATTTAAAAATGTTAAATTCAACCAAATATCTTTACAAATTATATTTCGTTAAGGGTTCTATCGCGAATGTCCTACAAACATCCGTAATTCCAAACCGGTTCATTGAATAAAGAATATGGCTCAAAACATCATTTGCTTGTGTCGGTCTGACGAAGAATTTAAGCTCAATATCATTGACATTGTATGGTATTCCCATTTCTCCTACATTATAAGACAAATTCCGAAACAATTCTCATCCAAATTCTCATCCAAATTCTCATCCATGCATCTCACAATGAGAAGCGTCAAAAAAAGCGCTGTTCTTTTGCTTTTCCGAAAAAATAATTTAATTTTGCATGGACAATAAACTTAACGCCCATGAGACAGCTTAAAATCACAAAATCGATAACAAACCGTGAGAGTGCGTCTCTCGATAAGTATCTGCAAGAAATAGGCAAGGAAGACCTTCTTACCGTAGAGGAAGAAGTTGAACTTGCCCAGCGGATAAAGAAGGGTGACCGCAAGGCGTTGGAAAGACTTACAAGAGCCAACCTCAGGTTTGTGGTTTCAGTGGCTAAACAATACCAGAATCAAGGGCTGAGCCTTCCGGACCTGATTAATGAGGGCAACGTGGGACTGATAAAGGCTGCAGAAAAGTTCGACGAGACAAGGGGATTTAAGTTTATATCGTACGCAGTGTGGTGGATAAGACAAAGCATACTTCAAGCCATAGCAGAACAAAGCCGCATAGTGAGACTACCACTCAATCAAGTAGGCTCTGTGAACAAGATAAACAGAGTGCTCAACAAATTTGAACAGGAAAACGAACGTCGCCCTTCCATTGAAGAGATTTCTGAAAAAGTGGACCTACCGGAAGACAAGATAGACGATGCTCTGAAGGTTACCGGACGCCATGTCTCAGTAGACGCACCTTTTGCAGAGGGTGAAGACAACAGCCTGCTTGACGTGATGGTAAACGATGACGCTCCACCAGCAGACAAAGCTCTTGTAATGGAGTCGTTGCGATCCGAAATAAACGCTGTGCTGCAATGCCTTAACGAGCGCGAACGCAACGTTATAGAAGCATTCTTTGGGATTAACCGCCAGGAAATGACCCTGGACGAGATTGGCACAAAGTATGGTCTGACGCGCGAGCGTGTACGCCAAATAAAGGAAAAAGCAATAAGGAGACTGCGTAACTGTACAAAAAACAACTTGTTGAAATCATATTTGGGATAATCCATATCATAAATGAAAACAGCTAAATACTTATTTATTTTCGCCATTTTAGTTGCATTGTTCGGAATAACAGACGTTACGGCAAAGCGTAAGATGGTGCCTACGGTTTATATGTTCGGGTTCTCTGCCTCTTTCAAGGACTCTATAGTACACTTCACAAACGTACAGGCGGTAGACAGCGCATGGATGGACACAAAGAAGAACTTCCTGCTGGGACGTGACAACTATTCATATCAGTTGAGAGACTACTTTGCCTACACATGCAAAATGCCGAACAGAACCTGTCTCGTCATAGCATCACAAAAGCGTAAAGACGTCGAGAAGAAATTGCTCAAATTACGTCAGAAATATACCGTAAAAGCTAAGGGAAAGTTTGACGTTAGAACTCTAAGTGATTCTGACTTCCGCTTCAAGACAATAGACATGAATGTGGAAGAATACGATGAACAAACAGCTAACGCCACAAAGAAAAAGAAGAAAGACAAGAAAGGGAAGAAAGATAAGTCAGGCAAGGACCGTAAGAGATGAAGAAGACCCGACATTTCAAGATCGCCGACCTCAACATAAGCATCACTTTCTGCGAATCAGAAAAGAACGACATGGAACTGATTCCGTCGTTCCTACCCTTCTGTTCTGACAACGAGCCTGTGGGTGATTTGCTGTTCAGCCTAACAGTCGATGACACACTCAGACCTATCAAGGATGCCAAACTGGTAAGAAAATTTGATACCGGCAACGGTGACACCGTAGTATACACCCTTTCTGACGGTGGATATCAATACATCATCAGAAACATTGCCGATAAGGATTGCTGTCTGCTGCAAGCGAATGCCGATTTCAGCGAATGCCGCTGTGCACTCACCGGCAACAAGGTAATGCGTTCATTCGGGCTAAATGATGCACTGATGCTAATATTTGCTTTTGCAGGATGCCGTCAAGATGCACTTCTCATACACGCCTCATGTATTGCATGCAACGGCTACGCCTATCCTTTTACAGCCAAAAGCGGAACGGGTAAAAGCACACACACAAGTCTGTGGATGAAATACATAGAAGGGACAGAACTTGTAAACGATGACAACCCGATAATCAGACTTATCAACGGAAAGGCTTTCCTATACGGTTCACCGTGGAGCGGCAAGACGCCCTGTTACCGCAACGTGAAATATCCATTGGGAGCTATTACCAAAATAGAACGTGCGCCTCAAAACAGCATCGTCCGCATGGCACCAATACCAGCATTTGCCACTATTCTTCCCGCCTGCTCTTCCATGAAATGGGACAGCAGAATATACAACGAAATATGCAACACGATAACAAGCATCGTGGAAACAATACCTATATATACCCTTAACTGTCTGCCTGACAAAGAAGCCGCAGTGATATGTCACAACACGATATCAAAGTAAGCAAGAAGCAAATAGCCAATGCTATATTGATGCCAGAAATTATCAAGATGATAAATGAAGGGCATACCATTACGCTGCCTCTGCGCGGCTACAGTATGCGACCGTTTCTTGAAGATGGACGCGACAAAGTGTTGCTTACAGCTGTTAACAGCATAAAAAAAGGTGATGCCGTACTTGCCGAAGTATCGGAAGGACATTATGTGTTACACAGAATAATTGCCATTAACGGAGACAACATTACACTAAGAGGCGACGGTAACATTGCAAACGAACATTGCAAACGAGATGACATCAAAGCCTTTGCTGCAGGCTTTTATCGCAAAGGACGTGCAACGGCTGACAGTACCAGTGGAAGAAAATGGCGCATATATTCATATATATGGACAAAGCTCTACCCTATCCGCAGATATCTTCTCTTTATATACAGGCATTTGTTTGTTTGATAATGTATATTAAAACGACCAAACGTATTCCAGATATCAAAAAGACAAAAATATAATAATCTAATCGGCTATTTATATATGAGAACAAAAAAAGGATTCAACCTGCGCAGTGTCTGTGGCGAACAGATTATTGTAGCAGAGGGCATAGAAAACATAGATTTCAGCAAGATAATCAGAATGAACGAATCGTCGGCCTATCTATGGAATGCAATAAAGGACAAGGACTTTTCTGTAGACGATCTGGCACAACTACTGTCAGATGAATATGATGTAGACAGGGAAACCGTCTTAAAAGATGCGGCAAGCATTGTCGAACAATGGAAACAAGCCGGTATCGTAGAATAGGTTTTGTATCGAATAATGATTACGCGGATTACCTGAAACCAACTGGATATAGGCTCTCATGTAATCCGCGTAATATATATATATATGACTACCGTATCAATTTACCACGAATAGGTCATTAGCGTTATGATGATAATGCTAATGACCTATTCGGGTTAAAAGACATATCCCAATGTCATGAGAAGTTGATGGCGCTTGTCGTTTACCTTTACAGCATCTGCTACATTAGATGCGTCAAGCACATCACCAAACGGATGGAATGTGCCGTCTGTCTGTGTGTATTGATAAGCAAGATCTATAACAAAGTTATCCAAACGATAGCCCAAGCCCGTCGTTATTCTGTATGTCTCATTCCAATTGGTGTAATCTGTTGCCGATTGGTAGGAATTACCTGGAGAATTGATAAACCCATCCTTCATGGCACCTTTATTATACATTGGCGAAAGATAATTGAATCCAAGACGAACAGATATATCATCATCCGGTTTGAACTCTGCACCCACTTTCAATGTAGAAACACCCTTCAGTACAGCCTTTGTATGCTTGTTCATACCTAAGTCACTATCGCTTGTGTAATAACCGTCCCAATCATAGCCATCGTTTATGCGACTGTCAGTGCTGCCATAATCTGCATATTCATATGATGCGCCGAGAGCAAGATAATTACCGATTGTATGTCCGAGACTAAGTCCAAACCTCCAAGGTGTATAAAGCTGATAGTCGTACGTATTCGCAATGTCAAGCATACCCACACTTGAATAAGTTTCCGAATTAGCATTTCTATCATCAACTATCATCTTTGTGTAATTACTTGTCTTCAAATCGTAAAATGTAGGAGTGGCAATCGACAATCCTATGCGGAACGGGGATTCTTCGATTGGTCTGAAGATAGCACCCAATTTCAAATCATATCCCGTACCTGTTATCTCTCTTGAATCCTCAATAGAAACACCGCCAAGTGCTTCCTGGTTGGAAACAAAACGCTCATAATATTCCGAATAATCACTGTAATGAACATCATGTATTCCTATTGTCAATCCAAGATAAACCCTATCGTTGATATTTCCACTGATATTGAAGTTATACTCACCTATGTAACCCGTTGTTGCACGGTTCATACGATATAAGTCAGAGGCATAATAGCAGAAACGTCCATAAAAATCGTCCGATATAAGAGGATTCCAACTGACAGAATTGAAATAAAGCTGATCAAGCTGACTGCAAGCATCATCATTAGCCGTCATCACTCCCTGTGAATTTGGCAAGGCGATATCCCAACCGTTGCTTGCTGCTGTATATGCCTTATTGTATGTGGCTCTGTTCTGTGAAGAATTTTCAGCCAAGCCACCAGTGGCGTTCAATATATAATTGAAATTACGGCTTTTATGATAGTTAAAGGCAAAATTGATAAAAGACTGTTGTCCCATTCGTGTCGAATAGACAAAGCCTATCTGATCAAAACTCATATTAGTTTTGTTTCCATTAGCAAAATCAACGGCATCCTGCTGAGAAACAAAGCCAAACGATGTATTTATCATTGAATGTCGGAACAGTCCTATACCCGCGGGGTTTGTACCGATAGTAGAAATATCAGCGCCAAGAGCCTCCATCGCTCCACCCATGCCTACGTATCGGGCCGTACCATTTAAATCCTCCGTTACTATATCTGCGTTGATATAAGTTTCTTGAGACATAAGGGGTAACGATACCATCATTCCCACAACAAATAATGAATATTTAGTATTCATACACTTTTCGTTTAATACGTTTATAATATAAATAAGATACGCTATCTTCTTCCACCAAAGCCACCACCTGAGCGAGAACCGCCTGAACGAGAACCACCGCCGAAACTACCGCCTGAACGAGAACCACCGAAACTACCCTGACTAAACGAGCCGCTGTTCTGTCGTGACACATTAGAATAGGACGATACCGAGTTACGAGTAGATCCGAAACGTACTGAATTGCCAGGGTTTGTCCTGTTGGATGCTGTTGCTGCAGCCCTGCTTCTACTTGAAACACCATTTACTACCGAGCGTGTACCAGCGAAACCTGTTCCGCGAGGGCGTCCTGTCACACGAACAGGATTCCTTGTACCACTTATACCACCTTTATGGGCAACAACATAGTGTGGATATCCCCACCAATGACTATGCCATGCATATCCACCATAGAACCAAGAGTCGTACCAACCGTAATACCATGGACTGTAATACCAGCTTGAATAATACCATGGATCATACCACCACGACGAATAACGACCTGCATGAAATCCAGCCCAATACGAATCGTCCCAATAATAATCGTCGAAGCGACTCATTTTACGTGTACAAGAGTAATCTTCGCCCGTTTCTACATACATAGTATCAGGATATACACCTACAACCGCATCGAAATCTATGATGTCATTTCCGGCTGAATCTATCTCGAGAACATAACTCCCATGACGATTATACTCATCAACATTGCGGTCGCTGCCTGAATAAAATGTGGCATTCGTTCCGCTATAGTTGCTTACTTTCCTTGAAACCTTCGACTTGCTTGGAATATAATACATGTCATCCTGTGCTACAGTCGAAAGAGGCAGAACCATAGCTAATATGGTAATTGAGAACACTATTTTCATAATTCGTTCCTTTCCGTTGTTATTTTTCATATTACAAAATTAGTCATAATCGTAATGCAAAAGTAAGGAAAAACCCTAAAGGCAGATAGGTTTTTCCCTATTTTTTGTACATTTGCAATAAAAATCATTCCGCTATGAAATATTACGAAATAGAATTTACTATAAAATCATGCAACAAATCAAACGCCTTTTTGACAGATGGTGAAGAAGAGCTATTGATGGAAAATGTAAAAGATGTGATTGCAGCATGTGCCGGCGATGTGGGATTTGAGAGTTTCGAAGACACCGGCTGTACACTTAAAGGTTATATACAAACAGATCTATTTGATAAAGAAGCACTCGACACTCTTCTTGAAAATCTACCTTTTGAGAATATCTCCATTATTACAGATATCAAAGAAGCAGAGAACAAAGATTGGAACGAAACATGGGAGAATGAAGGTTTTCCTCCTATTATTATCGGTTCGCGTTGTGTCATTCACGATGGCAGACACATACCGACCGACATAAACTGTGATATCCGGATTGAAATTGATGCAAGAATGGCATTCGGCACAGGAACGCATGAGACAACAAGGATGGTGCTAAGTGAACTGTTCGAGTGCTGTCCTCAGGGAAAAAGCGTTCTCGACTGCGGTTGTGGAACAGGAATTCTCGGAATTGCAGCACTGAAATGCGGTGCAGAAAAAGTTGTGGGATACGATATTGACGAATGGAGTGTGGAGAACACACATCACAATGCCATAATAAACAACGTTGAAGACCGATATACCACCATATTGGGCAACGCATCGATACTTGACAAGGTGTATGAAAAATACGACATTGTGGTTGCAAATATCAATCGTAATATTCTTCTTGCCGATATGCCGTCATTCAAAAAAAAGATGAAAGATGACGGGATATTGATACTTAGCGGATTCTACATTACTGATATTCCAATGATAAAGAACAAGGTTGAAAGTCTAAGAATGAAATGTATAAAATCAACAGAGGATAACAACTGGGCTTGTGTGGTGATACATAACGCGTAAATAAATCTCCTCTATATCAGACCTGAGACTTATCAGCTAATAATAACTCTCTTCATCCTGGCTCTGATTACCTATCGTAAGACGACGCAGATCATAATAGCTGCCATTATATATATTGAAGTCCACGAACCCTTTTATTCCCGGCAGTCTTCCACAGTCAGTATGTTGCCAAAACTTCCACTTACCTTTATATTCAACCTTGTCTACGTAATAATGAGCAATCCAATATGGATATCTATCAAATATCGAATCATTTAGGTATGTAGTCTTGAATTTATAGTAAGTGTATATGATCGGAGTTACGTTGTAATGCTCTTCTACAATATCAAGCCATTCAAGAACACTTTCCCTGAACTCTTCAGGTGTTTGTTCCTTTGCTTTATGCTCCACGTCAAGCACAGGTGGCAAATCACCTTCTTCCAGATTAACCTGCCTTATGAAATGGTTTGCCTGTGCCTCTGCTGTGGTTTTTGTGCTCCAGAAATGGTATGCTCCACGAATAAAGCCATATTCGCGCGCCTGATAGAAATTATCTTTAAATCTATTATCAAGTTTGCTCGCACCTTCTGTAGCTTTTATCATCACAAAACGGATGGGACATCTCTCTATCATACCGTTGTTTCTAAGGTCATCCCAATCAATTTTACCCTGATAGTGACTGATATCAATTCCATGAATCTCATACCCTTCAGGATATGAAACGTCGCCATACAAAGCACGCCACCGGAAACCAAACGGTCCGACAAAAAAATAATAGAATGCCCATATATATCCGGCTACGATCAAACCGGCACCAATCCACCATGCCCAACCGGGCATTTTCCTGAGTATACGCACTGCGATACCAGGCTTTTTTTTGCGTACAGGACTCCTATGATACTTTCGCGCCGGCCTACCGACATTTCGTGGTTTGTTTGATTCGGGCATATTAAAAAATATAGCCACGTGCCGCCAAGCGCTACGATAGCGTTTTGCAATGACACGTGGCTAAACAGTATAGTTTATTATTTGTATTTTACTTGCTCTGTTCGAGTTCCAACGTCATTGTTGGTTTGTCACACACATCTGTCGGGCCCCAATATTGAATTGGTCCCGGATATACATAGTCAGTTTCCTTTGCCCAACGATCACGCATCGCAGCAAAAGTCTTGAATGGTTTTCCATCCAATTCAACAAGAGCCTTACGTATAACGGGCTTGTTCTCACCGTTACGACGCTCAATGTTCATCATCATAGTAATTGGCACACCACCAGCAATCCACTCATCAGAAGGCGCTGTTGTATTCTTTACTATTGCCATATATCCAGTCTTGCCGTTTGCAATGAGCTGTGCAGCACTCGTACCAAGGGCATAACAATAGTCAGCATCGAAGTTTGACGGAGCTGCGCAACGTCCTTCATATCCAAAGAAATGATACTGTGCTGCAAATTTGCCTACATATTTTCCATCCTTCTTCCACTGCTCAAGACGGGCTTCACACATGTCCGACAGCAACTTCTCTGTCTCTATGAGCGACACCTGTACATTTCCATGTGGATCTCTGTCCAAAGAGAGCTGACGAGCCACACCTTTCGGCAAGGTTTCGAATGTTGCAGCATTTTCCTTTGAAAGATGCGATATTATGTAACGGCGCTGTTCTTCCTTCTCAAGGTCTTTGTATTCAGAGCCATGAGTCGCAAGAAGGTCGTTGAGTTCCTGTATAAGGCGACCTATAGCTGGAATGAATTCTATAAGTCCCTCTGGTATTATTACCGTACCAAAATTTTTCCCTTGTTCTGCTCTATAAGCTATGGCTTCGCACAATTGGTCTACAATCTGATTAAGAGTCATATTCTTTTTCTCTACCTCTTCAGAGATAAGACATATATTTGGCTGGCACTGCAAAGCACACTCAAGTGCGATATGGCTTGCCGAACGTCCCATGACCTTTATAAAATGCCAATATTTGCGCGCAGAATTGCAGTCACGCTCTATATTTCCAATAAGTTCGGCATAAGTCTTCGTTGCAGTATCGAATCCGAAGCTTGTCTCTATTTGACTGTTCTTTAAATCGCCATCAATGGTTTTGGGGCATCCTATTACCTGCACACCGTATTTTTTTGCAGCATAATATTCAGCCAGCACACACGCGTTTGTATTCGAGTCATCACCTCCAATAATTACGATAGCCTGTATATCCAGTTTCTTTATTATTTCAAGTCCTTTCTCGAACTGATCTACCTTTTCCAATTTCGTCCTACCAGAACCTATCATATCGAAACCTCCGGTATTACGATATTCATCCACGATTTCCTTAGTAAGTTCCATGTAATTATGGTCGACTAAGCCACCAGGACCAAGAATAAAACCATAGAGTCGATTCTCTGGATTTATCTTTTTTATCTGATCAAACAATCCGGTAATTACGTTATGGCCGCCTGGAGCCTGTCCGCCACTCAGAATAACCCCAACGTTCATTTTACAATTGTTTTTCGTTTCGCTGGGTATAAACTCAACTACAGGCATCCCATAGGTGTTGGGAAACAACTCTTTAATTTCCTTTTGATTATCAACACTTTGAGTCGGTTCACCCTCTTTGATTTTAACTGCACCTTGAAGAGCCTTCGGCAATTTGGGCAGATAGG
Organism: uncultured Prevotella sp.; assembly: GCA_947072805.1. Lineage (GTDB taxonomy): Bacteria > Bacteroidota > Bacteroidia > Bacteroidales > Bacteroidaceae > Prevotella. Next base: position 12,982 of record CAMTJK010000016.1, on the reverse strand, counting down.
CTGATCTTGCAATCTGCAAAGCACTTTTTTCCATAAATATTATTTCTATACTTAAATGAATAATGAAGTATCATTATTAAAATTATAAGAGGCCATGATTAGTTCTGCAAAGCCATGACAAGCACACTCTAATCACCCGGCTTGCAAAAATAAAAAAAAACAAAGAGAATTAAAAAAAAATTAGTCTAAAAACGCCAAATTAATATTTTTTTATGATGGAAATCAGCCCTATTAAATTATTTTCCGTATCTTTGAACTTGCAAGAAGCGCTAATCAGGAGTACAACAAGGCTTAAATCAGATGACATAGGAACTTGTTATGAAAACAATATCGCGTTGAACAGGTAATTAAATAATTGATAATACATCGGAAAAACAATATACTTACATCGTAATGTAATCAAATAAAGTGTGAATATATTGACTTCCATTCCGGAGAAGAACAGAGTGCCACAATAAAAGACACTTCTCTCCTTTGATTAAGAACGCTGTTTATACCTATAAAAGCACAGCGCATAAAATGAAAGATCAATACAATAATAATATAATAAGATTGGAGGAGCAATACTATGGCGAAAAGAAGAACAACAAAACGAAACATCAACATTATTTGCGAGGAACTGCTGGCAGAATGTGTGGCAGTATCATTATATAGCGTAAAGGCTAATGATGAAAACGTAAATGCCCTGATACATTCTATAATACATCTAAGTAACGACTACGTGTGTAGGGTATCGCACATCGAGCCAGGCATGGAGCCAAAAAAATATTTTAACAACCTGTTTGACAGTTTCAACAATGACATAAACGAGATTGTAGACCAGATAAACAACATTCACTAACTTATATATAAACTGCCATGAAAGACAATAAGATTCCTATGATTGGTATACGAGTAGAATAAAATGACATATAGGATATAACAAGCAACTGATTATTGTGTCATGAAACACGATTGGACACAACAGGAAACATATTAATTGAAAACATAAATATAAGATGTGGAAATCATTCTGCAGATGGGTGTTATATAAGCGTATGGGATGGAATACCAATGTAACAGAGTCACATCCCGACAAATATATAATATGTCTTGCACCCCACACAAGCAACTGGGATTTTATTTTGGGACAATTATATTCAGGAGCGGAAGGCATAAAAAGCAATTTTCTCATGAAGAGAGAATGGTTCTTCTGGCCTCTCGGTCCGATATTCAAACGACTTGGTGGTGTACCCGTATGGCGCTCCAAGCATACAAGCATGACCGACAATCTTGCAGAAACGGCAAGAAAGGCAAAAACTTTTCATCTTTGCATAACTCCAGAAGGCACTCGTTCCCTGAATCCGGATTGGAAAAAAGGCTTTTATTATATAGCTCATAAGGCAGGCATACCAATCCTACTATATGGTTTAGATTACAATAAAAAGCTTATCAAGTGTACTCGTACCATTGTAACAAACGGAGATATAGAGCACCAGATGCGCGAAATAAAACTTTATTTCAAGGATTTTAAAGGAAAGAAACCTGAAAATTTCACGGTCGGTGATATATAGACAATGAACAAGCGTCTTAATTCCATATTATTTATGTTGGCACTTCTTGCCCTACCAATTTGTGCACAGACACCATTGCAAGAAGCAAAAATGGCAAAAAAAGCAGCGAAATTCTTTGCTAAATACAAGCCTCAAAGACAAGCACTTGCCCAGCCTGCAAGAATGATGGAATATAAAGTAGACAACAGAGCTCGTACACTCAATATAACAGTAGACGACGGATTTACATCAATAGACTTCACAAGCAATATCACAGCCGATATATACAAAAGGCTGAAGAAAGCACTACCAAAACCTTATAACAATTACAAGCTGACAGTACAAGTATGCGGGATGACCATTGACGAGCTTGTGCCAAATCATAAAACAGAATTACCAGGCAAGTCGATGCTGTGGGGGAATATAGACTATCAAGGTAGACCGTGGACACAAAACATCTCCTCACCTATAAAAATCACCCACGGTTTAACAAATAGACATATCGCCTTGTGGGCAAGTCATGGTTTTTTCTACGACAATAATAAGGGCGAATGGAGATGGCAACGTCCGAAATTGTTTTCCACGACCGAAGATCTCTTCACACCAACCATCGTTGTCCCCTATCTCATTCCTATGCTTGAAAAGGCGGGTGCTGTGGTGTTTACTCCGAGAGAGCGTGATCTTCAAACTAACGAAATAATAGTAGACAATGACGACAAAGACGCCGGTGTGAGCTATATAGAGATCGGAGAAAAGAACAGATGGACAGGAACTGGGAAAAACGGTTTCGCCAGACATTCTGGCAATTACAAAGACGGAGAAAATCCTTTTATTGCAGGCACAGCACGCATGGTGAAAACGACGTCAAAGAGAAAAAACATAAGCTTCGTTTCTTATCAACCCAATATACCAGAGGATGGGAAATATGCCGTTTATGTAAGCTACCAAACTATGGAAAACAGCATAGATGATGCCTGCTATACTGTTTGGCATAAAGGGGTTTCGACTGATATTGTAGTCAATCAACAGATGGGTGGAGGCACATGGGTATACCTCGGTACATTCGATTTTGACAAAGGTTGCAACGAGTACAATCGCATTATTATAAGCAATCACAGTAAGTCTAAAGGCATTGTCACAACCGATGCCATAAGACTCGGTGGCGGTATGGGTAACATTGAACGCAACGGAAAAACAAGCGGTATGCCCAGATTTCTGGAAGGTGCACGATATTATGCACAGTGGGCTGGTATGCCTTACAAGATATACAGTTCCAAAAACGGTACCGATGACTATGCTGATGATATCAACACACGCTCACTGATGACAAATCATCTTGCTGGAGGCTCATGCTATATTCCTTCGAGAGGCGGAAGCAAGGTCCCAATAGAATTATCACTTGCCATTCATAGCGATGCCGGATATGCAAAAGACAGTAAAGGTCTTATCGGTTCATTGGCTATATGCACAACAAACTTTAATGACGGGCGTCTCGGCGCAGGAATATCACGTATGGCTTCTAAAGATTTGGCAAATGCTTTATTGACTAATGTAACAAACGACTTGAAATTCAAATATGGGGATTGGAAGTGCAGAGGCCTTTACGACCGGAACTACTCAGAAACACGACTTCCTGAAATGCCCAGCGCCATATTGGAGATATTATCACATCAGAACTTTCCTGATATGTCATACGGTCAGGACCCTAATTTCAAGTTCACCATAGCTCGTTCCATCTACAAGACAATACTGAAATATGTAAGTGAGTTGCATGGTCTTTCATACGTAGTCACACCACTCACCCCTACAAATTTCAGAATGGAATTTGTTTCTAAAAATGAGATAAGGCTATCATGGGATGCCGTAAACGACCAACAAGAGAAGACAGCAAAGCCAACCGGATATGTTGTGTATACAAGTATCGGTAGCAGCGGTTTTGACAATGGGCAATATATACGCTCACTGAACAGTTATAAAATAAAACTTGAACCAGGCGTACTGTATAGTTTTCGCGTGGCAGCTGTAAACAGAGGCGGAGAAAGTTTCCCTTCTGAAGTATTGTGTGCCATGTATAATCCTAACGCATCAAAAAGTATAATGATAGTAAACGGTTTTTATAGGCTATCATCTCCAGCAATACGCCATAATCAATACGAGCAAGGCTTCGACATCGACAGTGATGCTGGTGTTACGCTAGGTGCCACAGCAGGATGGGTTGGTAGGCAGCGAGTATTTAATACATGCAATATGGGAGATGAGACAGAAACAGGTCTGGGATGGAGCAGCGATGAACTTGCAGGAAAAATAATAAGCGGGAACGAAATGAATTATGTGCAGACACACGCACAATCCATAACTGCAGCTGGCTGTTACAACATAGCAAGCTGTTCAAGCAAAGCTGTAGAAGCAGGATTGACCGATCTTACGGCCTACGATGCCACCGACCTGCTACTGGGACTGGAGCGTAACGATGGACACAGTCTTGAATATTACAAAACGATGTCTACAGCCATGCGCCAACATCTGCAGCACTATTTGCAACATGGTGGAGCCTTGTTGGTTAGTGGCTCATATGTAGCTACAGACATGACAACTCAAGAGGAGCAATGGTTTATATCAAACATCCTGAAATTTTACTCAAATGGGAGCAACAGAGATTGCAACGAGACAATAGAGGGAATGGGAACTACATTACATTTCCACCATTCACTCAACGCCGTACATTATGCAGCAACAGCACCAGATGCTCTACTACCTGTGGCTCCTGCTTATGCTGCGCTTAGATATTCAAACGGACAGAACGCAGCTGTGGCCTACAAAGGAAATGACTATCGTACCTTCACAATGGGTTTCCCTTTTGAATGTATAACAGACAAGCAGAAAAGGAATTCAATCATGAGAGGCATCCTTAAATTTCTCACCGAATAATTAATAAACAAAATAAATAAACATTTATGGCAACAATACAAGCAAACCAATCTGGAACAAGAACAATAGAAATAAACGAAGAACACCTTAAAACAATAAATCGCTACCGCCTGCTCGGCGATCTGATAGATAGCAACGGATATGTTGATGAGCAAGTTTTGGAAAAACTCAAGCTCAACGTACGTTCTTTGCTTGAATCAGATTCAAATAAAGACCATTCTCTACTCGATCTATGCCTTGACGTGATATACCATCCAAACATGAAAGCTTTTGGGCTGCAAAAACTTGTAGAAACATTTGTTGAATGGAAAGAAAGATACACTGATACAGACTCTCTATAAATGAAATTCAAATTATCTGATTTTCTACCTACCACAAGGAATGAACTCGATTTGCGCGGCTGGAACGAAGTGGACGTTATTCTGTTTTCTGCAGATGCCTACGTTGATCATCCGTCGTTTGGTGCTGCTGTAATCGGGCGCACACTTGAAGCTGCAGGATACCGGGTTGCCATAGTTCCACAACCAGACTGGCACGGAGATTTCAGAGACTTCAAGAAGCTTGGACGCCCAAGGTTGTTTTTTGGCATTGCACCAGGGTGTATGGACTCTATGGTAAACAAATATACTGCCAACAAAAGGCTACGTTCGGAAGATGCTTACAGTCCAGACGGAAGGCACGATATGCGTCCGGAATATCCAACAATAGTATATTCCAATATACTTAAAAGCATTTATCCTGATATACCTATAGTATTGGGGGGTATTGAGGCCTCACTGCGAAGACTTACCCATTACGACTACTGGCAGGACAAACTGCGTAAATGTATTCTCTGCTATTGTGGTGCAGACATGATAATATACGGTATGGGAGAGAAACCCATCATAGAGTTGTGCAGACAACTGGAAAACGGAACGGCAATAAATGACATACACAATATTCCACAGACAGTATTTCTGACAAGTAAAGAAGCCATTCCCGGTGGCATCAGCGCTTCTGATATTGTGTTGCACAGTCATGAGGAATGCCTGAAGAACAAGAAAGCACAAGCTGAGAATTTCCGTCATATTGAAGAAGAATCAAACAAAATACATGCCCAAAGACTGATACAAGAGGTAGATGGAAAATATGCCGTGGTGAATCCTCCCTACCCGCCCATGACAACAGAAGAGCTTGATACTTCTTTTGACCTGCCATATACAAGAATGCCGCATCCCAAATACAAGAACAAACGCATTCCTGCATATGAGATGATAAAATTCTCTGTAAATATACATCGCGGATGTTTTGGTGGATGCGCATTCTGCACGATTTCAGCTCACCAAGGCAAGTTCATTACATGCCGTTCAAAACATAGCATCCTTAACGAAGTGAAACAAATTGCCGCAATGGATGATTTCAAAGGATATCTATCAGATCTCGGCGGTCCATCGGCTAATATGTATGGGATGTGCGGTAAGAACAAGAATATCTGTGAAAAATGTAAACGGCCAAGTTGCATCAACCCGCAAATATGTCCTAACCTAAACACTAATCATAGGCGTCTGCTTGACATATATAAGGCAGTGGATGCATTACCATTTATTAAGAAGAGCTTTATTGGGAGTGGCGTACGCTACGATTTGCTTCTGCACCGCAGCGAAGACGAAGAGGTGAACAAGGCTGCAAAAGATTATACTAGAGAATTGATAAGCAGACACGTAAGTGGCAGACTGAAAGTAGCTCCCGAACATACAAGCGACAATGTGCTGAGACTGATGCGTAAGCCATCTTTCAAACTGTTTCTTGAATTCAAACACATATTCGACCAAATAAACAAGGAAGAGAATCTGAATCAACAAATAATACCATATTTCATAAGCAGCCATCCCGGATGCAAAGAAGAAGATATGGCTGAACTAGCTGTACAAACCAAGAGACTTGATTTTCATCTTGAGCAAATACAGGATTTCACGCCAACACCTATGACTGTAAGTACAGAAACATGGTATACAGGATATGACCCATACACATTGGAACCTGTTTTCAGTGCAAAAACTCCAGAAGACAAACTGGCTCAACGCCAATATTTCTTTTGGTATAAACCGGAAGATAGGCAAAATCTCGAAAAATCGTTAAGACGAATAGGCAGACCCGATTTGATAAAAGAATTATGGAAAGGAAACTATCGCAGTTTCCAGCCATCAGAAAATATCCCCCCATATAAACAAAAGGCAGAATATCGAAAAAGAGAAAAGACAGACATCACCCACAGCAACAATGATAATCATAGAAAAAAACATAACGCCCAAAAGTGTGAAAACAGAGGCGGAAGACGGAATAATCGTCACTGATGACTTTGCTGCCGTAATAGATGGAAGTACAAGCAAGTCTACCGTAAACATACATAAAGACATGTCAAACGGTCGTTACTGTATGCTACTTATATGTGATTATATCAAGCAGGCAAAAAAAGATATTGACGTTGTTGGATTTTGTAAGGGGGTGACAGAATTTGTACGCAGTCATTACGACAAAGACTTGTTAATACACCTTTCACTACATCCGGAAGAACGTATGGCTGCAAGTTGCGTCATCTACAGCAACTACCACAAGCAGATATGGATGATTGGAGACTGTCAGTGTATAGTGGAACAGTGTTTTTACGACAATCCCAAACCTTATGAAGCTGTACTCGCAGAACGACGTTCGGAAATAGCCATACAAATGATTGAACAAGACGGAATAACAATCGAAGAGCTTACTGTGGATGATAAAGCAAGAAAAGCCATAATACCGGAAATGTTAGAATACATGAAAGAACAGAACAAGAGCTATGCTGTAATTGATGGTTTTGACATTCCGATGAAAGGCGTGCGTATAATCAAATTATTAGAAAACGAACATAATATAATTCTTGCAAGTGACGGTTATCCCTCGCTTAAACCGACACTTGAGCTATCAGAAAAATGTCTGGAGAGCCAGCTGGCAAGCGACCCGCTAAACATTTTCTATTTTAAAGCGACCAAAGCATGTATGAAAGGTAACAACTCTTTCGACGATAGAACCTTCCTTAAATTTATTGTATAAATAACCTATCTATTGTAAGTTATGAAGATTATGTATGTTTATAACCTTCTTGCCCATTGGGGAGGCACAGAACGTATTTGGGCTGACAAAATGAATTACCTGGCAGAGAGCAATGGTGTAGAGGTTTATTGCATTACAACAAACCAGGGCAATCACCCAATGCCATTCAAATTTAACCATAATGTACACCATATTGACCTCGGGATACAATTCCATCTTTCCTACAGATATAGGGGTATCCACAAATTATGGGAAAAGTTAAACCGGCAACTTAAATTCGAAAGTAAACTAAAATATCTTTTCAGAACTATCAAACCGGACATCTTAATTTGTAGTGCTTCAATATATGTTCATACACTCTTACGAATAAAAGGGGACATACCACTGATTGCTGAATCACACGAAATGTGCAGCAACACCTGCCTGTATGAGGCGACGAGTATCAAAAAGAAAATAGAAAGACTTTTTATCATAAGAAACATGTCGAAAGTAGACAGAATAGTATCTCTGACAGAAGGTGATGCCCAAGAATGGCGCACAATCAACAAAAGAGTAACTGTTATTCCTAACGTTGTACACTTGAATACAAACAAAAATGTATCAACGACGGAAGCTAAAAAGGTCATATTCGTCGGCAGATTTGCAAAACAAAAGGGTTTACCATCTTTACTCGAAATATGGGACAGAGTACATGAACGTCACGATGACTGGCAACTGAACATATATGGGGAAGGTGAATTAAAGGACTGGCTGTTAGAGGAAATTGAGAAAAACCATAATAAATGCAATATTTATGTTCATGAACCGACCGATCATGTTTTCGACAAATATTGTGAAAGTTCAATATTTATCCTAACTTCTGATTATGAGCCCTTTGGACTTGTAATTCCTGAAGCCATGAGTTGCGGACTGCCCGTAATTGCTTTTGACTGCAAATACGGTCCGGCAGATATTATCACAGACGGAAAGGATGGATGGCTGATTGCCGAAGGTGATATCAATGGCTTTGCCGATAAAATCTGCAGACTAATAGAAAGACCTGAAGAAAGAATGGAAATGGGACATAACGGCATAGCTTCAGTAGAAAGATATAAAGCATCCGTCATCATGCCCCTATGGATGGATTTATTTAACAGCATAAAAAAAGAAAGAACGAAATAGTCCATTATCCCTACTTTTTCCCTTTATAACAAAGACAAACCAACAAATATTAAAGACAATCAGAAATGATAACATTCCCATTAGCAAAAATAAACTTAGGATTGAATGTGGTGAACAAAAGAGAAGATGGATATCATGACCTTGAAACCGTTTTTTATCCGATACCAATATATGATGCGCTTGAAATACATCCGATGGACGATGCCTTTCCATCTGACGTAGACTGTGATTTGAAAACGAGCAACATAAAAATAGAAGGTGACGAACAAAATAACCTGGTGGTTAAAGCCTACAAGCTCATTTCTTCTGTATACAAAGTGCCACGCATTCATGCACATCTGTTCAAAGGAATTCCCACACAAGCCGGAATGGGCGGTGGTTCAAGTGACTGCGCATTCATGATAAGACTGTTGAACGACACATTTAATCTGAATATGGACGAGCAAGAAATGATTGGATATGCAGCACACCTCGGGGCAGATTGTCCGTTCTTCATAATAAGCAAACCTGCTTATGCCGAAGGCATAGGAGAACTATTGGAACCAATATCACTTGACCTGAAAGGATGGCATATTGCAATTGTAAAACCGGACATCCCCGTTTCCACCAAAGAAGCATTCTCTTTGGTTAATCCACAACGACCAGGGGTGAGCTGTAAAGATATTGTGAAAATGCCCGTTGAGAACTGGCGCAAATATCTTACGAATGATTTTGAGCGCAGCGTATTCTCTTTATATCCGGAAATCGCTTCAATAAAAGATAAGCTTTACAGTTTAGGCGCCGTATATGCAGCCATGTCCGGAAGTGGAAGTAGTGTATTCGGCTTATTTAAGAACGAGATTGACCTAAATACCCATTTCAAAGGCATGTTCAATTACACAACACTACTTTAATATTACTCAACAAAGTGATACGCATACTACAACAGATGGCTCATTAGTATTTTTATTCCTATAAGAATTAGAATAATGCCTCCGAGCAATTCCGGTTTCAATTTGTGTGCAATGCCATTTCCGAAACTTACACCAAGGACATTACCAACGACACCAAAAATAAAAGATGTTGCTCCAATCATCACCAACGGCAAAGTGAGTGAAAAGAATGTCTTGTAACCAATACACGCGAACGATATGCCCACAGCCAAGGCGTCTATGCTTGTTGCGACTGCCAGTATAAGCTGTGTACGTAACTTTCCTGGAGAAAAGTGCACTTCTTCTGTTGTTTCAAAAGATTCCTTTACCATCCTACCGCCTATAAATGCAAGCAAGCCAAAAGCAATCCAATGGTCGAATGCTTCAAGATTATTGCTGAAATTATTTATCCCAAGCCATCCCGCTAAAGGCATAAACGCCTGAAACAGACCAAAAAAGAAACTAATTTGTAATATAATGCGCCATATATGTTTGCGCATTATGACACCGCACACTATGGAAATAGCAAAACAATCCATAGCCAATGCTATGGAAAGAAAAAGCAAATCAATAACGCTCATTACCGTATGACTTAGAAATACAGATGGCTTCTATTTTTCTTCCATCAACATTGCATTGCGAACCCGGCTCAGTGTTTCCGGAGTCATCTGTAAATAGTTGGCTATATATACCAATGGAGCACGAAGAACCAACTGAGGATGCAACTTTACAAGCTTCATATATCTGTCCTGTGCCGTCTCAAATCGCATCATATCAGCATGTATCTGACTCTGTATGAGAGATTCTTCCAATATCTTTCTATAAAGAATCTGAATATTAACACTCTTCATTGCAACTTGTTCCAACAGATTACGAGGCATTGCATAAATTATGGTCGGCTCCAAAGCATGTATTTGCAAATGTGTAGGCTCTTCCTTAAACAAGCTCTGAATGCACATTATAATATGATTCTCTACCGCCATATACTCTGTAAGTTCCTTGCCATTCTTATAATAAAACTGTCTGACAAGCCCTTTTACTATCCAATAGATATAAGTACATGTTTCGCCCTCACTCAGGATTTTTTCTCCTTTCTGGAATTTCATAGGCACAAGAATACTCTCAAGCACATCAAGCTCATCGTGAGTCATTGTGCTATAACGACGGGCAAGTTCACGAGCCACATCACGTTTCGTAAGTCCAATAGTAGGCATACGCGGTTTCCTCCTTCTTATTTTTAAGTGTTTGTACTTCTTTACTCCAGTTTAAGTACTGCCAGAAAAGCTTTCTGCGGTACCTCAACGTTTCCGATTTGTTTCATTCTTTTTTTACCACGCTTCTGTTTTTCAAGCAATTTACGTTTTCTGCTGACATCACCTCCATAACATTTTGCCGTGACGTCTTTACGGACGCACTTGATTGTTTCTCTTGCAACAATCTTTGCCCCTATGGCTGCTTGAATAGCTATATCGAACTGCTGGCGTGGTATCAATTCCTTTAATTTTTCACACATCCGCCGTCCAAACGTGACAGCGTTGTCTTGATGTGTCAATGTGGAAAGAGCATCTACAGGCTCTCCATTAAGCAGAATGTCTAATTTAGCGAGTTTGGATGGTCGAAAACAATCAATGTGATAGTCAAAAGAAGCATAGCCTTTTGAGATGCTTTTAAGTTTATCATAGAAATCGATTACAATCTCACCTAATGGCAACATAAAATGTAACTCAACACGATTGCCGCTAACATATTGTTGGTCTATCAACTCACCACGTTTGTCAAGACACAATGTCATAATCGGACCAATATAATCGGCTGCCGTAATAATGGATGCGCGAATATATGGCTCTTCTATATGGTCGATTAGTGTTTGCTCTGGAAGTCCAGAAGGATTATGCACTTCTTTTACACCTCCCTGTTTGTCATAACACATATATGAAACATTGGGTACTGTAGTTATAACATCCATGTTAAACTCACGATCCAATCTTTCTTGCACTATTTCCATGTGCAACAGACCAAGAAACCCACACCTGAATCCAAAGCCTAGTGCTATGGAGGACTCCGGTGAGAATGTCAAAGATGCATCGTTCAACTGTAACTTCTCGAGAGATGCACGCAGATTTTCATAATCAGATGGATCTATAGGATACACACCAGCAAATACCATTGGCTTTACTTCCTGGAAGCCGTCAATAGCAGATGTACATGGACGCGAGATATGAGTGATTGTATCTCCCACCTTTACCTCCTTACTATCCTTTATTCCACTGATTATATATCCGACATCTCCCGTCCGTAGTTCTTTTCGTGGTATCATATCCATCTTTAATACGCCAACCTCATCAGCCGTATACTCCATACCCGTATTAAAGAACTTGACCTTATCTCCTTGCCTTATTATCCCATTTTCTATTTTAAAATACGCAATAATACCACGGAATGAATTAAAAACAGAATCAAATATAAGGGCCTGCAACGGGTCATTTTCGTTTCCGACAGGATGAGGTATTCTCTCTACCACAGCATCAAGAACCTTATCAATTCCCTCACCTGTCTTGCCACTTGCCCGGATTATTTCACTCCTGTCACATCCTATCAAATCCACTATCTCATCCTCCACCTCATCCGGCATGGCACTCGGCATATCTATCTTGTTGATAACCGGAATGATTTCAAGATTATTGTCTATCGCCATGTAAAGATTCGATATGGTTTGTGCCTGTACTCCCTGTGTGGCATCTACCACAAGAAGAGCGCCCTCGCAAGCAGCAATACTCCTTGACACCTCGTATGAGAAGTCTACGTGCCCCGGAGTGTCTATCAAATTCAAGATATACTTTTCGCCATTATGAGAATATTCCATCTGTATCGCATGGCTTTTAATCGTAATGCCACGCTCTCGCTCCAAGTCCATATCATCAAGCATCTGACCGCCTGTTACCTGTATGGTTTTCGTGTATTCCAACATACGGTCAGCCAGTGTAGATTTTCCATGATCAATATGGGCGATTATACAAAAGTTCCTAATATTCTCCATTTGGTGCGATTTCTATTAAGTCGCAAAGTTAGCATAAAATAAGCTAAAACCCAAATAAATAATAAGTATTTTTATAACAATTCGTTACGTGTAAATAATCAAATATAACATTTTTCGGCTTAAAATTTCGTTTCTATTAATTATTTGTAAAGGTTTTGGGATAAACTCCTACGACAGATTTACTCTATAAACAATATACGTTTTATTATACCGGTGTAAAAGTTGTTTTATATATGTGTCGGATAATAGAAATAAGGACTGCCGGCAGGCGCTCGTAACTGCACTTAACAAGAGTTAATTTGTAAAGATATTTGGTCGAATTTAACATTTTTAAATCCGGCATT
>CAMTJK010000015.1 GCA_947072805.1 uncultured Prevotella sp. | reverse complement strand
CGACTAAAACAAGTCGTTCAGAAACACCGTGTCAGAAAAGACTGAGTAGTTACGACGCTCCTTTTTTCTTTATAACAGACAATGTTTACCTATATAATATATATACGCGACGTCGAAATATCAAACTTCCACACCGTCGTTCAGACAAAACAGACGATAGAAACGTTACATCAAATCTCAACATGTCATCTGAGCGGCACACGCAAATGATGGCTTATTGCAATGTGGATGTTGCATTTTGTCAGAAATGCCGCAAAAAATATATAAAATCGTCATTACCGACACACTATTCCCGATTAAAATTGCTAACTTTGCGTCCGTAAAAAAACAGGAATCAATAGATATTGGTTGTTTCTCACACAAGACAAAGATTGGTTTTATTATCTAAATAGAAGTAATTATGAATATCGAACAATTCAACTTTGCCGGCAAGAAGGCAATCGTTCGCGTGGATTTCAACGTTCCACTCGATGAAAATGGTAACGTAACCGACGACACCCGCATCCGCGGAGCGCTCCCTACGCTGAAGAAGGTTCTCTCCGACGGAGGTTCGCTCATCATGATGAGCCACATGGGTAAGCCCAAAGGCAAGGTTAAGCCTGAGCTTTCGCTCTCGCAGATTGTGAAAAACGTATCGGAAGCTCTCGGCGTCGATGTGAAGTTCGCTGCCGATTGCGCCAATGCCGACGAGGCTGCTGCAGCACTGAAGCCGGGTGAGGCTCTGCTGCTCGAAAACCTCCGCTACTATCCCGAAGAGGAAGGCAAGCCCGTAGGTGTGGAAAAAGGCACTCCCGAATATGACGAGGCTAAGAAGGAAATGAAAGGCCGCCAGAAGGACTTCGCAAAGAAATTGGCAAGCTATGCCGACTGCTACGTTATGGACGCCTTCGGTACAGCTCACCGCAAGCACGCCTCAACAGCCGTAATAGCCGACTACTTCGATGCCGACAACAAGATGCTCGGCTATCTGATGGAGAAGGAAGTGAAGGCTGTAGACAACGTATTGAGCAACATCAAGCGTCCGTTTACCGCAATAATGGGCGGCTCTAAAGTATCTACAAAAATCGGCATCATCGAAAACCTGCTCGGCAAGGTGGACAACCTCATCCTCTGCGGTGGCATGACATATACATTCGCCAAGGCACAAGGCGGTAACATTGGCAAGTCCATTTGCGAGAACGACAAGCTGGATGTGGCTCTCGACGTGATGAAGAAAGCCAAGGAAAACGGCGTAAATCTCGTGCTCGGCACCGACTGTGTGGCAGCCGACGACTTCTCAAACAACGCCAACACACAGGTATGCCCGTCTAACGACATACCCGAAGGATGGGAAGGCATGGACGCCGGTCCTGTAACAAGAAAGGCTTTTGCCGCTGCCATCGAAGACGCAAAAACCATTCTGTGGAACGGTCCCGCAGGAGTGTTCGAGTTTGACAACTTCACCGATGGTTCAAGAGCTATCGCAGAAGCCATTGCCAAAGCCACAGCCAACGGAGCATTCTCGCTCATCGGCGGAGGCGACTCTGTTGCATGTATCAACAAATTCGGCATGGCAGACAAGGTTAGCTACATCTCTACAGGTGGAGGCGCACTGCTCGAAGCCATCGAAGGCAAGATTCTGCCGGGAGTGGCTGCCATCAAAGGCGAATAACATAACACACGGCTGAAACAAGACAGGCCGTAAAGACAATAGGAATCACCCGTTTGCAGGGACAGATTCTTCTATCTGTCCGCGACAAGAACATTCTTTGATACGGACAAAATGAAGAAATGACTTCTGCAAACGGGTGATATTTTTTCACTGTACACAACGGCTGTTTTATCATAACAACTTACATACATTCAACTATCATCATTATGAAAAATATATTTCTGGCATCAGCAACAGCAATCATCATTCTCTCTGCCTGCAACAGACAGAGCACCGCACACGACACAACGGCAGACACCAACCTCGCCACCGATACACTGAAGTATGAAAAGAAGAGCGAGATATTCGAAACGACCATCATTGCAGACTACCCCACCGACAACAACAGCATAGTAGCCAACAGCGTGAGAGAATTTATAAGCGAAGAGCTGGGCGGCACATACAACGGACCACTGGAAAATGGCGACTCGCTCATTAAGACATACGGCGAAAAGATATTTAGCACTAATGTCGAGGACTTAAAAGACTACTGTGGAGAGAGTACCGGAACAAACTTCTCGACTTGCGAAATAAAGAAAGGCGACGAGACAAAGAAGTACGTAACCTACATTGTCTCACAATCAAACTATATGGGCGGCGCCCACGGCATGTACAGCGACAAAGGTGTGACATTCCGCAAGACGGACGGACGACGCTTCGGCTACTCGGTAATGAAGAGCACACAGCTTACGGAGTTTAACGAACTGCTGAAAGAGGGCTTGAGGGATTACTTCTCCGAATATAAAGGTGAACCCATCAACGATGAGGAACTGAACGAAGAACTCATAGTTTGCGACGACTTAGAGAACCTGCCACGACCCGTCAGCGAACCTTACATAACTGCAAAAGGTGTCACCTTTATCTACCAGCCGTACGAAATAAGCTATTATGCAGCCGGAGCACCCACCTTCACCGTGCCGTACTCCAAGATAAAGCCCTTCCTTATGACTTCAGGAAGAAGCTATTTTGACTGAAAGGCTTACAGACAGGCATATTTTCATTTTCATATCAACATCCCATCAGCCTATGATTGCAACGATAATAATACTCATCACAACCGTCATACTCTTCATAGTGGGCAAGGTACGCTCCGACATCGTCGCGCTTTGCGCTCTCTGCGCCATGCTTCTCCTCGGAATACTCACGCCCGAAGAGGCATTGTCGGGATTCTCGTCTACCGTGGTGATAATGATGGTCGGACTGTTTGTTGTCGGCGGAGCGATACTGCAGACGGGACTCGCCAAAGCCGTAAGTCAGAAAATAATGAAGCTGGCTGCCGGCAACGACATAAGGATGTTTCTGCTCGTAATGATAGTAACAGCCATAATCGGCGCCTTCATCAGCAATACAGGCACCGTGGCACTCATGATGCCCATCGTGGTGAGCATGGCGGCACAGGCAGGCATACGTCCGGGCAGACTTCTCATGCCGCTGGCCTTCGCAAGCAGCCTCGGCGGTATGCTGACACTCATCGGTACGCCACCCAACCTCGTAATACAGAAGTCGCTGACCGACGCCGGATTCGAACCGCTCGGATTCTTCTCCTTCTTCCCCGTGGGCTTGATAAGCATCGTGGTGGGCATTGTCGTACTGCTGCCGCTCACACGATGGTTTCTCTACAAGAATAACGGTACGGGTGAAAAGAAAGCCAAGGGAAGCGGAAAGACACTCGACGAACTGGTGGCGGAATATTGTCTGGAAAACGGTATGCGCCGCTACAAGATAACATCAAAATCGAAAGTAAAGGGAAAGACGGTGGCGGAACTGAACCTGCGCGGACGATACGGACTGACAATACTGGAGATAAGAAGCGAAAAGGCAGACAGAAGCGGACTGATACGCAACGTAAGGCAAAGCCTTGCCGCTCCCGACAGCATACTGAGAGTAGGCGACATAATATATCTGACAGGCGAAACGACGGCAATGGACAACTTTGCCGAAGGAAACAACCTTGAACAACTCGACTCCACAAGCATGGACTTCTACGACATAGGCATAGCGGAAATAGTGCTCGTGCCTACATCACGCCTCATCGGAACACTGCTGAAGAACTCCGGATTCCGTGAAAAATACGACATAAACGTGCTCGGCATAAAGCGCAACAACAACTACATAATGAACGCCCTCACCGACTGCAAGCTGTGCTCGGGCGACGTGCTGCTCGTACAAGGCAAATGGACCAACATTGCCAAGCTCGACGACGAGGAAACTGACTGGGTGGTGCTGGGACAGCCGGAAGAACAGGCACAGAAAGTGACGCTCAACTACCGAGCACCGCTGGCCGCCGTGATAATGGTGGCAATGGTAGCTCTGATGGTGTTCGACTTTATCCCGGTAGCCCCCGTCACGGCAGTGATGCTTGCCGGACTGCTGATGGTGCTGAGCGGATGTTTCCGCAACGTGGAAGCAGCCTACAAGACCATCAACTGGGAAAGCATTGTGCTGATAGCAGCAATGATGCCAATGTCTACGGCTCTCGAAAAGACCGGCACATCGGCTATGATATCACATTCGCTTGTAGAATCGCTCGGAACAATGGGACCTACCGTGCTTCTTGCCGGAATATATTTCACCACATCACTGCTCACAATGTTCATAAGCAACACGGCAACTGCCGTACTGATGGCACCGATAGCCATGACATCGGCACTGGAAATAGGCGTAAGCCCCTACCCCATGCTGTTTGCCGTAACTCTCGGAGCAAGCATGTGCTTCGCATCGCCATTCTCCACTCCGCCAAACGCACTGGTAATGCACGCCGGAGAATACAGATTTGCCGATTACGTAAAGGTAGGACTGCCGCTGCAACTCATCATGGGCATTGTCATGACGCTTGTACTACCGCTGATATTCCCATTCTGACAGAAACGAACTCCACTAACAATGATTCGCAGCTTATTCTTTGACATCGACGGCACGCTGTGCAGTCTGAAGACACACGAAATACCGCTCTCCACGGTGAAAGCACTCGAACAGGCAAAAAGCAAAGGCGTAAAGGTGTTCATCTCTACAGGCAGACCTATACAGATAATAACAAATCTGAAGGCAATAGAACACCTGATAGACGGATACATAACCACCAACGGAGCCTACTGTTTTGTAAACGGAGATGTAGTGAGATGCACCCCCATCGGCAAGACCGACGTAAAGGTGATGCTTGACGATGCCGACAAGTACGACTATCCATGTATTGTGGCAGGCGACAGGGGACTTGCCGTTTACGGCAATCACAAGGAAACGGTAGACAGGGTGTTCCGTGAAGAACTGAACGTGGACAATATCGATATGAAGAAACCTGCTGCCGACATAATCGCCGGCAACGTGCTGCAGATAACGTCGTTCTTTCCTGCAAGCCACGAACAGGCGCTGATGGCACAGACAACGGGCAGCGGCTCGGCGCGATGGCATCCGGAATTTACCGATATAACATCTGTGGAGGCCGACAAAGGCAAAGGACTTGAAGCCATGGCTGCACATCTGGGGCTTGACATTGCGGAGACGATGGCTTTCGGAGACGGCGGCAACGACATAAGCATCATACGCAAGGCCGGCATAGGCGTGGCTATGGGCAATGCAGGAGAAGACGTGAAAGCCGCAGCCGACTACATAACGGCGTCTGTAGACGACGACGGCGTGATGAAGGCATTGCTCCATCACGCCGTAATCTGACAGCATCATCTTGACGCCATGCTGCCACAACGGACAGCAATACACCATACTAATATTCTATCGGGAACAGATAGAATTTGCGATCTGCTTTATAATCAATCATCCATTGGTCTGCTACAATATGGTTGTCAAGAGCCGTAATAGTGAGTGTGTGCTCTCCTTCTGAGAGTTCCACTGCTGTTGTCTTCACTGCCTGACCACGCATTACGTTGATTTTCCATCCCTCCGAACGGAACTTCTCTTTCAGCGATATCACATTCGGCTCGCCTCCGTCTATGCTTACACTGTAGCGGATGTCTCCCTTGTCGTTGGGTTGGGTGGGTATCATTGCAGTGCGAAGTACTGCCTTGCCAGCCTTTGGAGCCTTGAAACGGTAAGTAACGGAAGAGCCCTTAGGCACAGACACGGCATTCATGCTGTGACCAAGCATCTGTATCTTCTTCACATCTGGCGATGCCTGCTGATAGTCACTGGCGTTACGAGCCACAACACCCTCGGCTTTGAGCTTGTGAGGAGCTTTTACCGGAGCCTTGGCGAGCCATTCTGCCACTTCCTTGTCTGTGAGCAATGTGGGCAACGAGGGTGCGGCAAAGACAGGAAGGTCGCGCGGACGCATGTTCATGGAACGTCTCCATTTGCCGCCCGACATCGTCTCGTTATAATATTCGGTGAGCTTGCGAATTTCCTGATAGGCACTCTGGCTGCGTGCCACGGCTGTATAGATGGCATCGTTATTATCGAACATGCCTTTGGTGGTTGAGCCGTTGGCAAATGTGCGGGCACGCTGCGACTCGAGTATCTTGCGGGCATGTGCATCGGCTGAAAGCACGGGATACTTTATTGCGGCAAAATAGGCATCGCGCAACTCCGGACGCAGGCATTTTTCTATATCGCAGACAGCATCGGACAGGCCGGCATAACGTTCAAGATAGCGGTCAAGCTCGTTTCCGAACGCTTCTGTAGAAAATTCGCTGTTGGTAACCGGACTTAATCCGCGGGCATAAAGTCGCTTGTCGAGCTCGGTCTGTCCCCATCCCATAAACTCGGGACGGCGCATACCGCAAAGGCGGAAGAATTCGTGCATTACCGGATAAAGACGGTTGCCTGCCTCGTCTCCGAACTGGCGGCAGAGCCATGCACGGTAGTGGTCGTTGATGGTTGATTCTGAAACGCAATCGATATTCCAAGCCATGTCGAGGAAGAGTTCGAGGTCGTAGCCTGCCACCTTGATGTCGTGAACATTCACAATCCATATCTTCCTCACATTGTTGTCATAGGCTTCACGCATTTCGTTATATACAAGTCCGGGCTGTGTCGTGGTGAGCCAGATGTAGTCATGAGGTCTTCCCCAATAGCTCAGGTGATAATATATTCCGCCACCGCCACTGCGCTTCTGTTCTGACGCATCCGACAGGCGGGTCATATATCCGTAGTTGTCGTCACACCACATAAGGGTTACATAGTCGGGGACACGCAATCCACGCTCGTATATTTCGAGTACCTCCTTGTAAGGCACAAACACCTGTGTCTGCTTTGAAGGGTCACCGATATATTTCTGCAACAGCATCTGCTGGTCGTCAATGACAGTCTGCAGCGCCTCCTGCTTCTCCTTCATTGTCTTTACGCCCTCCATAGAGCCATCGTGAATGCCACGCATGCCTATAGTGAATATGTTACCTCCGGCAGAACCTTTCACCTCCTTCAATCGCTCTATCCAGTAATTCTGCACGGCGGCACGGTTGGTGATATAGTTGTAGCGTCCCCTCTCGCGCTCGTTCCACTCGTCTACATTGTTTCTAAGCAACGGCTCGCAATGGGACGTGCCGATGGCAATGCCGCAACTGTCAGCCACAGCCTTGGCTCCTGGAGTACGGAAGAATGCCTTTGTGCCGGTGTGCATGCCGGGCCAAATGGCGTTGGCACGCATACGAAGCAGAAACTGGAATATCTTCTTGTATGTGCGCGGACCTATCTGTCCGAATTCCGACGGTTCGAAGGTGCCGTAGCTCCACGGGCGCAGTGTCCAGTCTTCATCGTTGATGAACACGCCGCGGTATTCTACAGAAGCACCCTGCAAGCTGGTGAAATCATTGTCGATGACAAGACGCTGCCTGTGCTGCGGCACTATATCGCCCCACCATATCCACGGCGAGACACCGGCAAGACGCGAAAGTTCAAGCAGACCGTAAGCTGCGCCACGACCGTTGGCACCAACCACGGTTATCTGTCCGTCTATTACGGATATGTAGAAACCGTCGGTAAGCGTCATCAACTTGTCTAAAGGAACTCCGGCGGACCTTAATGACGACAGCCGGCGGCGACTTGTCTTGTCGGCTTCTACAACAACAACCGATGCCTTGCCGACAGATGCAGGCACGGCTTCCTTGCCGGTTACTGCCTTCATATCGCCGACAAACATCTCTACGGCTGTCATAACAACGGGTTCTACACCGCGCTCCACATTATATGTAACGGCGCTGCTGCCATCATACCACACTGTCTCGGCAGCTTTTACCGACGACGGAACAGCCGAAAACAGCATCACCACCCACATGCAGGCAGCGCTCAAGAGAGAATGAAAACATTTTTTCTGGTTCATAAGATTGGTTTTGTTAGTAATTGTCGGCACAAAGTTAATGATAATCATCCCTTTGAATTGGTAAAATCGTGCAAATTATGGTATTTCCGTACACAAAACCATGTAAAAAGGGGTATATTGCAGGCCGACATACCTTTGCACTGACTTATTTCTATCAAGAAGAACAGCCGCAACACACCACAAAACGCACTGCGAAATAATACGTATAACATTTATTTACTTTTTAGAAAAATCTTTACTTTAACGTGTGTTAATAGGCATCCAAACCTCGATTTGAAACCTACGACGCGAAAATTGGCGTTTTTCATCTCAAATAGGAAGCGCTGATAGTCAGCGAGTTACGCGTTTTGCGATTTAATACCATTTCATCGGTTTACGATTACGTACGTGAGCTCATTGCGATATAGCTTTTATCGCATCGTCGTTACGTCGAAATCGCATTGCGATTTCGACGTAATGGCGATGTCATTACGACGTAATCGCGTTGCCAAAAAAGCGTAATCGTTTTTCGACCCATCGGGAGCATAAATCGCCCCACTTTCATTAACAAATATTTACACCTAGAATGCCGAATTTAAAAATGTTAAATTCGACCAAATATCCTTACAAATTAACTTTCATTAAGTGCAGTTACAAGCGCCACTGCCGGCAGTCATTATTGGCTGCAAGAGACAGTACGGAAAAAGACACGGCGCAGACACAAAACATTACCATATATTTAAAAAACTAAAAAACGACAGCTCTTATCGTATTATCTGCATCTTATTTCATACCTTTGTAAATGCCAAATTGCCGAAACGAGGCATTATGGCAAAAAAATCAAAAAAACAAACCCGATTGCAATGAATCGCTTCAAATCAATCCTCAATGCCATCCGACGCCACAAAAGCCTGAAATACATAATAGTTGTGGTAATTGCCGTAGTCATCGTGGGCTTTGTTGATGAAAACAGTATATGGAATCACTTCCGCAACAAACAAAAGATAAACGAACTCAAAGCAGAAATAGAAAGATACAACAGGCAGCACGAACAGGCAAAAGCACAACTCAAGAGGCTGAACAGCAATCCCAAAGCAATAGAAAAGATTGCAAGGGAAAGATATTTCATGAAGGCTGACGACGAGGACATTTTTGTGCTGAGCGAAGATTTGCAACCTGAACAAATGCCGGAAGATGAAACAACTGAATAAAATAGAAAGCGGAATACTTGTGGTCGGCGCACTGCTGATGGTAATAGGAAGCGGCGCCAATATATATTTAAAGGTGTGGGCTCCCTATCTTTTCGCCATGGGGGCATTGGCTTTCGTTCTCATGCAACTGAAACAACGCTATGAAGGGCAAAATGCCACAATAAGAAGACTGCGCCACATCATGATAACAAGCGACATATTCTTCCTCGCCTCTGCCGTACTGATGTTTGCAAGCCCAAAGCGCTGCTTCGGACTTGACTATATCACATACCTTAATTATATACACAACAAATGGGTGGTAACGCTACTCGTGGCTGCCATATTGCAATTGTATTCCACTCACAGAATAAGCAAGGAACTTGACAAAGAGGCAAAAAAAGCATAAAACTTCTGCTGAATGTTTTAAATAACATGAAACTTTTTCTTTTCTTCGATATATCGTTGTACTTTTGCGTGAACGAAAATTGAATGAATACCGTATATGAATAATATTCTATATGTATTAGTTGCCGTTGCAACATTCGCCTCCTGCGCCAACTCCTACAACGTGCAAGGCTCCTCGTCGGTATCGTCTCTCGATGGAAGCAAGCTGTACCTGAAGGCTGTCAAGGATAACGAGCTGAAAAACATAGACTCATGCGATGTGATACACGGACAATTCCAATTCAGTGGCACCCTTGACACTATACGTATGGCAAGCCTGTTCATGGACGACGAAAGCATAATGCCTATAGTGCTTGAAGAAGGAGAAATAACAATAAACATCGACAACGCAAACCAGCAGGTGAGCGGAACACCACTGAACGACAAACTCTACGAATTTCTCTCCAAGCACAACCAGCTCGACAACCAGATGAGCGAACTCGCCCACAAGCAAAGCAGGATGTTGCTCGACGGTATTGATGAAGACCAAATAAACGAAGAACTCTCCAAAGAAGCTGCCGCAATAGCCAAAGAAGAAGACAGGCTCGTCACCACCTTTATTATAGACAACTTCGACAATGTGCTCGGTCCCGGAGTGTTCATGATGATTACAAGCAGATTCAAATATCCGATACTCACCCCTCAAATAGAGGACATCATGAGCAAGGCAACACCGAAATTCAAGAACAACCCATACGTAAAGGACTACTACCAGACCGCTACCGAAAACGAAGCGCGCATGCAGGGACTTGACCCTTCAACAACGGCAGAAAACAAAGAACAGCAAACAGATGCTGCAAGCGACAGCACGGCTGCAGATGCCGACAACAACGCCATGGGATATAACAACGGTCTTGACATGCCGCGGTAATGACCACGATGAAAACACTGATTTGCAACGCAAAAATCGTAAACGAGAACAAAACATTCAGTGGCTCGATAGTCATTGAAGACGAATATATCAGCGAAATAACAACAGAACAGATACAGCCCGATGCTTCTTTCGACGAAACGATAGACGCATCGGGTTGCCTCGTCATGCCGGGTGTCATTGATGACCACGTACATTTCAGAGAGCCGGGACTTACCGACAAGGCCGACATGGACACCGAAAGCCGCGCAGCAGCTGCAGGCGGAGTGACAACGTTTTTCGACATGCCCAACACCATACCGCAAACGACCACTCTCGAAGCTCTCGACGAGAAATTTGAACTGGCTAAAAAGAAAAGCCACGTAAACTACTCATTCTTCATAGGCGCCACAAACGGCAACATCGACATCCTGACAAAAACAGACATACACCACATTCCGGGTGTGAAACTCTTTATGGGCTCGTCTACCGGAAACATGCTTGTGGACAAGAAAGAGGCTCTGGAAAACATCTTCAGCAACGTAAAAGTACCTATCATGGCACACTGCGAAGACACTGCCATCATAAACCGCAACATGGAGAATCTGAAAAACACTTCCACCATATTCCCCGACATAACCCTTCATCCGCTGATACGTTCGGAAGAGGCATGCTACAAAAGTACATCACTTGCCGTGGAAATGGCTCGCCGCTTCGGGACACGCCTTCACATCGCCCACATAACAACAGCCAAAGAACTCGAACTGATTGCTCCGAACGACAGGCAGATAACTGCCGAAGCTACCGTAGGACACCTGTTCTTCTGCGATGAAGACTACAAGACGCTTGGGGCAAAGATAAAAGTCAATCCGTCCATAAAGTCGGCAAAAGACAGAGACGCACTGCGAAAAGCACTGAACGACGGCAGGATAAGCGTGATAGGCACCGACCACGCTCCGCATCTGCCACTACAGAAAGAAGGCGGATGCGACAAGGCTGCTTCGGGAATGCCCATGATACAGTTTTCGCTGCCTGCAATGCTCGAACTCTCTGACAGCGGTGTAATAGGCAAAGAACGCATGGTGGAGCTGATGTGCCACAATCCGGCACGAATATTCGAAGTGAGGGAACGCGGATTCATTCGCCGCGGATATAAAGCCGACATAGTGATTGTAAGACCTAACAGTCCATGGACGGTAACCAAAGAGTGTATTATAAGCCGATGCAAATGGAGCCCGATGGAAGGGCATACATTCAACTGGAAAGTGGAACGCACCATTTGTAACGGACACACCATATATAATAGCGGTCAGATAGACTCCCGATATATTGGCGAACAGATTCTTTTCAGATAGCAGCACGTGTTTGAGAGAAAGAAAATCACATACGAGATAAGTGAACTTACGCCCTACATAAACTGGGTGTATTTTCATCATGCATGGCAGTTGCGCGACAAGCAGGAACAGGCAAAACTGAAAAAAGAGGCCGAAGCACTGCTGAAAGAACTCGAAGGGCAATATCACGCCCATGCTCTTTGCATTGTAGCCGATGCTAACAGCGATGGGGATGATATAATAATAGGTGGAAAAAGACTGCCAATGCTCAGGCAACAAGTTGCAGACCACAGTATGCCCAATCTGTGTCTTGCCGACTTCATACGCCCAGCGGAGCACGGCATAGCCGATACAGCCGGAGTGTTTGCCACAACCGTAGACATCGGGCTCGAAACCGACTTTGACAGCGACGACTACATGAAGATGATGATGCAGCTTCTTGCTGACAGACTTGCCGAGGCGGCTGCCGAGAAAATGCACGAGTATGTAAGGAAAGAGCTATGGGGCTATGCCGCTGACGAAAATCTGAGCATCAGCGAACTGCATTCTGAACACTTCCAAGGCATACGCCCTGCAGTAGGATACCCTTCACTGCCCGATACGAGCCTCAACTTCGTGATTGCCGACATGCTCGGAATAAGAGACATCGGCATACGGCTTACGGAAAGTGGTGCCATGAAACCACACGCAAGTGTGAGCGGACTGATGATTTCACATCCTAAAGCACGATATTTCAGCATAGGCGAGATTGGTGAAGACCAGCTTCGCGACTACGCCCTGCGGCGGGGAATACCGGTTGAAGTGATGCGGAAGTTTCTTTTATCCAATTTAAGATAATGATTGCAAGAATAATTATACCGATAATCTTGATTATAGTGCTTGAAGACTGGTATTTCTTCAAGTTCTGCATAGACACTCTCAAGAGCCGGAAAGCAGCATGGGCAAGTCTTCTTCCCGGTGCAGCCATGATTGTATTCACCACTGTCATGGCTCTTCAGAAAGATTTCGCACCCACGGAAGGCCTGATACTCAACAGCTACCTCTTCCTGCTTGGCCTACATGTAGTGCCAAAATTCGTTTTCACAGCCTTTTCGTTTGCAGGGCGGATGCTGAAGCGTATGTTCCGGATGCAACGCAATTACGGAAACTTCATAGGTCTGCTTTCCATTGCAATGATATGGTATGTGCTGTTCTACGGCTCGTTCATAGGCTTCAGCAAACTGAACGTGCGCCACGTAACATACTGTTCTGAAGATCTTCCCGCTGCATTCAACGGCTACAGCATTGTACAATTTTCTGATGCGCACGTCGGCACGTACGGCAAAAGGACAAGCCATCAACTCGCAGCCGCCATCGACAGCATCAACGCCCAACACCCCGACATGATAGTATTTACCGGTGACCTGCAGAACATGACACCGCAAGAGATAATACCACACAAGCATTTACTCTCATCGCTAAAAGCAGCCGACGGGGTTTATTCCGTACTTGGAAACCACGACTACGCCGAATACGTGAACACAGACGAGGCTACAAAGGCTAAGAACTGTCGCCTGACACGCAGCATGGAAGAAGATATGGGATGGACCTTGCTTGACAATGCTCACCGCATAATACGTCGTGGAGCCGACTCTATCGTGATAGCTGGTATGGAAAACGACGGCAACGGCAAGCACTTTCCTCAAAAGGGCGATGTGAAGAAGACTCTCGATGGCATTACAGACAGTGCTTTCGTACTGATGCTCGAGCACGACCCATCGGCATGGCGGCGCAAGATTCTGCCCCAATCCAACGCCAGACTTACACTAAGCGGCCATACCCACGCCATGCAATTCAAATTATTCGGATGGTCACCCTCATCACTCATTTACAAAGAATGGGGAGGCACCTTCTACGAGGGCGAACGCGCCATCAATGTGAGCACGGGCCTGGGCGGATTCATACCCTTCCGTTTCGGTGTGCCGGGCGAAATTGTGGTGATAACACTCATGCGCGGCAAACAGAGCAACCGGCAATGAAGCGCAGAAAGCCGGCGACACAACAAGCCACGTACGGAACAGTGGCAACAAACTTCATGAAAAGACAGCTTTGAAAGACATAACATCAAGACATACAAGACAAAGCACTATGAAATACGTATATAGGATTTATCAACTCTTCGTGGCACTGCCCGTAACCATTATTGCCACGATTGTAACGGCACTGACAGTGGTGGCAGGTTGCGCCATAGGCAGCGGTCATTTCTGGGGATATTACCCCGGCAGATGGTGGTCGAAGATAATCACACGCATTTTCCTGCTCCCGGTAACGGTTGAAGGTCGCGAAAACATTGAGCCGGGACACTCCTACGTGTTTGTTGCCAACCATCAGGGAGCGTTCGACATCTTCCTCATTTACGGTTATCTGGGACGCAACTTCAAGTGGATGATGAAGAGACAGATAGGCAAAATACCGTTCGTGGGCTTTGCCTGCCGCGCCGCACACCACATCTTTGTAGATAAACGCGGACCGAGCAAGGTAAAAGAGACATACAGTCAGGCACGCAAGACGCTGCAAAGCGGCATGAGCCTCGTGGTGTTTCCAGAGGGCGCACGCACCTTTACGGGGCACATGGGATTTTTCAAGAAAGGAGCTTTCATGCTTGCCGACGAGCTCCAACTGCCCGTTGTGCCGCTAACCATAAACGGTTCGTTCCGCGTAATGCCACGTACACGTGACTGCAAGTGGGTGCTGTGGCATCCGCTGCGCCTCACCATCCATCAACCCATCTACCCCATAGGTCAGGGACAGCAGAACGTTCAGGCTGTGATGATGCAGAGTTACGACTCTGTAATGAGCGCACTCGATGCAGAATATCAAGGATATGAAAAGAATCCCGACCAATAAACCTAAGTCATACTTACTGACTTAGGATAAGAAAACAATGTATGGAAAGAGAGTGAGAGAGTCTGTAAAGAGACTTTCTCACTCTTTTATTTTAGGATACTTGCGGGTCCATCCGTCCCAACGCAGGCGCATAACTCCGAAAAAGGCTTCACCAAATATTCCGCCGCTCATTTTCGATACGCCCTCGCGACGATTCACAAACACCACAGGCACTTCCTTTATCTTGAAGCCTATCTTATATGCCGTAAACTTCATCTCTATCTGGAAGCCGTATCCCTTAAATCTTATCTTGTCCAGTTCTATGGTTTCAAGCACTTTTCTGCGATAGCACTTGAAACCGGCCGTTGTATCGTTCACCTTAAAGCCAGTGACAAGCCTTACATACTTGGAAGCGAAATAGCTCATAAGCACGCGACCGATGGGCCAGTTCACCACATTCACGCCCGAAACGTAGCGTGAACCGATAGCCACGTCGTAACCCTCATCATGACATGCGGCATACAGTCTCGGAAGGTCAGCCGGGTCGTGGCTGAAGTCGGCATCCATTTCGAACACATATTCATAATCATGCTCCAACGCCCACTTGAATCCCATGATATAGGCAGTGCCAAGACCGAGCTTGCCGCTACGCTCGAGGATAAAAAGCCTGCCGTTCATCTCGCCCTCCATGAGGCGGTGGACGATGGCGGCGGTTCCATCGGGTGAGCCGTCGTCGATGACAAGTATATGAAAACACTTGTCAAGTGAGAACACAGCTCTTATTATCTTCTCGATATTCTCCTTCTCGTTATAAGTAGGAATGATTACGATGCTGTCACTTTCGTACATGGCTATATATTTTAGGTTTTTCTATGTAAAGATAATGCAAGTGAGCGACAAGAAAGCTTGCTTTTACTTGTCCGAGCGCAGCTTATCTTATGCAAAGATAATGCAAGTGAGCGACAAAAAAGCTTGCTTTTACTTGTCCGAGCGCAGCTTATCTTATGCAAAGATAGTGCAAAGGCTTTTAAAAGCCAAAACAAAACCGTTTTATTGCATTTGTAATAGTTAAAAAAACAAACCTGCTCGCACCTGCCGGCATCCTTACGCTACGTCCAAAGCTCCGTTATATACATCGGACAGGCATGCTCCGACTTGCAGAAACCGCACCTCTCATAGAACGGCACACCCTCATCGTAAGCCACTATCACTATCCGCAAATAGTCTGAATAGGCATTCTTCACCATCTCCATAAGCTTCCTGCCTATTCCGCGTTGCTGGTATTCGGGTTCCACAAGAAGATAATGCACGTAAGCCGTCATTATTCCGTCGTCCATTGCGCACACCATTCCCACCAGTCTGTCACCGTCCCAAGCCGAGAATACTGTCTCGTAATTCTTCATTGCCTCTACCAGTTTGTCGGGATAATGTCCTGACGACCATTCCACCGACAGGAAGAGGCGTTCAAGTTCCTCCCTCCCGAAATCATGAATATCCTTGTATTCTATCTCCATCTGTCTATGCTGTCTAAATTTCCAGATTATTTCATCATTTTTGGTTGCACACCGTCTGTTCTACAACATCCTGCTGCCGGCATAATGTTGCAGCCCTGCACTCTTGTGCTGCTGCAATGTGCAAAGATATGACAATCCCCTTATTCCGCCAAAGATATGGACAAAGAATCATACAATTTCATAAACATGCTGCCATAGTAAAGACATGTTTTCGCAGGCTGTATGACTATTCAACACAAATAGGCTCATCAGAGCCCGGCACAAACATGTCATCACATCGGATTAGGCTTCAAAACTCTGCCGGCACAAGGTCTGAACACGTACGTAAAGTGCTAATAATTGCCAATTTATTTTGTCATTCATACGATTTGCACTAACTTTGCGGCGTTAATTACACATATATATATTAATGGAACAAACAAAACTATTAGTTCAAGCCATAACAAAAGGTATTCAGGAAAAAAAAGGTAGCAACATCGTTATAGCAGATTTAAGTAATATAGAAGGCGCCATCTGCCGCTACTTCGTTATATGTCAAGGTTCATCGCCGGCACAAGTGGAGGCCATAACCGACTCGGTTACCGACTATGTGCGTATAAACAAGGGGGAAAAACCGGTTAAAGTTGCCGGATTAGGCAACGCCCAATGGGTGGCAATGGACTATTCAGACGTGCTTGTACACATCTTCTTGCCCGACGTGAGAGAGTATTACGATTTGGAACATCTCTGGGAAGATGCCGCAATTACCCACATAGCCGACCTTGACTGACATGAGCAAAGACGATCAGAACAACAATCCTAAGATGAACATGCCCAAGTTCAACATGAACTGGCTGTTCATCATAGCACTTGTCACCATCCTTGCCATTTATTTTACTGAAGGCGGAACCAACAATTCCAGCATAACGACAGAAACATCGTACCGCCAGTTCAAGACAATGGTAATGAAGGGCTACGCCTCTAAGATTGTAATAAACAAGGAATCGAACACCCTTCAGATGTATGTCAAGCCCGAACACATCCGCGAAGTGTTCAAACAGGGCGTGGACAAGACGGGCAAAGAGCCCTCCGTATCTGTACAGTTCGGCTCTACCGACCAGGTGGAGAAGTTCATAGAAGAGGCGCGTAACCAGAAAACATTCAGCGGAGACTACAGCTACGACAACAAGAAAGACAACGATCTCTTCAACATGTTTCTCATAAAAGTACTGCCGTTCATCGTGCTCATCGCTCTGTGGGTATTCATAATGCGCCGCATGAGCGGAGGCGGTGGCAACGGAGGCGTGTTCAACGTAGGCAAAAGCCGCGCCAAGATGTACGAGAAGGGCAACGAGACCAATGTCACCTTCAAGGACGTTGCTGGTCAGGCGGGTGCCAAGCAGGAAGTAAAAGAGATAGTAGACTTTCTGAAGAATCCCCAGAAATATAACGACCTCGGAGGAAAGATTCCCAAAGGCGCCCTGCTCGTGGGTCCTCCGGGAACAGGAAAGACCCTGCTCGCCAAAGCTGTGGCAGGAGAAGCCGGCGTACCTTTCTTCTCAATGAGCGGAAGCGACTTCGTGGAGATGTTTGTGGGCGTAGGCGCAAGCCGCGTGCGCGACTTATTCCGCCAGGCAAAGGAAAAATCGCCATGTATAATCTTCATCGACGAGATAGACGCCGTGGGACGTGCCCGCAGCAAGAATCCCGCCATGGGCGGTAACGACGAGCGCGAAAACACACTCAATGCGCTGCTCACCGAAATGGACGGTTTCGGAACAAACAGCGGCATCATCATACTTGCCGCCACCAACCGCGCCGACATGCTCGACTCCGCACTGATGAGAGCAGGACGATTTGACAGACAGATACACGTTGATCTGCCCGACCTCAACGAGCGGAAGGAGATATTCCACGTACATCTGAAACCCGTAAAGACCGATTCTTCAGTAGATATAGACTTCCTCGCGCGTCAGACCCCGGGCTTCTCGGGTGCCGATATAGCCAACGTATGTAACGAGGCTGCCCTCATTGCCGCACGCCACAACAGCAAGGCAGTGGGCAAACAAGACTTTCTCGATGCCGTAGACAGAATAATAGGCGGACTGGAGAAGAAGACGAAGATAATGACCGAAAGCGAAAAGCGCGCCATCGCCATACACGAGGCCGGTCATGCCACCATATCGTGGTTTACAGAGCATGCCAACCCGCTCGTAAAAGTAAGCATAGTACCGCGCGGAAGAGCTCTCGGAGCAGCATGGTACCTGCCGGAAGAACGCGCCATAACCACAAAGGACGAGATGCTCGACGAGATGTGTGCCACTCTTGGAGGCAGAGCCGCCGAGGAACTGTTCATAGGACGTATCTCTACCGGTGCTATGAACGACCTTGAGCGTGTCACAAAGAGTGCCTTCGGCATGATAGCCTATGCCGGCATGAGCGACCGCCTGCCTAACATCTGCTATTACAACAACAACGAATACAATTTCCAGCGTCCTTACTCCGAAACCACAGCCAAGATAATGGACGACGAAGTACTGAAGATGATTAACGAGCAGTACGACCGCGCCAAAGCCATCCTCACCGAACACCGCGAGGGGCATGCCCGTCTGGCAGACCTGCTTGTAAGCCGCGAGGTAATATTTGCCGAAGACGTGGAGGAGATTTTCGGGAAACGCCCGTGGGCAAGCCGAAGCGAAGAGTTGCTCGAAGCACAACAGCGTGCCGAAGCCGAAGCTATGGCTGAACGCAGGGCACAGGAACTGGCTCGCAAGGCTGAAGCGGAGGGAAATGCCGACAACGCAACCACCGCAGAAGACAGTGCCGACAACAAGGAATAAAAATCTATATCAAACACATGAAAAACTTAATTGTACGTACCATCACCGGCATACTGTTTGTGGCTGCCGTGGTGACGTGTTTCCTCGAACCTACAGCCATGACGCTGCTGTTTGCCCTTGTCACCGGGCTCACCGTATGGGAGTTTACAGGGCTGGTGAACAGCCGCACTGATATCAGTGTCAATCGTTTCATATCTACCATAGCCGGCGTTTATCTCTATTTTGCCATGACTGGCTACTGCAGCTGCCTCACACCATCAACGGTTTTCGTGCCCTACCTCATCACTATCATCTATTTGCTCGTGGCAGAACTCTACGCCAAGAATGCCGATCCTGTGGGCAACTGGGCATATACCATGATGAGTCAGCTCTATGTGGCTCTGCCGTTCTCGCTTCTTGCCGTACTGGCATTCCGCTCTACGGCCTACGGCGTTACCTACACGTTTACCGTACCTCTAAGTGTGTTTGTATTTCTATGGATTAACGACACCGGAGCTTACTGCTGCGGCTCGCTTCTGGGCAGGCACAAGCTGTTTCCCCGCATCAGCCCGGGAAAGAGTTGGGAAGGTTCGGTCGGCGGCGGCTTGCTGGTAATGGCTGTCGCAGCCGGTGTATGGCATATTGCAGAAACATACGGGATGAACGATCTCGGACTAAGCCTCATCGAATGGATAGGACTCGGCGTGGTGGTTGTGGTGTTCGGCACGTGGGGCGACCTCGTGGAGAGTCTTTTCAAGCGCACACTCGGCATAAAGGACAGCGGAACGATACTGCCGGGGCACGGAGGAATGCTCGACCGCTTCGACTCATCACTCCTTGCCATTCCTGCCGCCGTGGTATATCTCTACACGCTGACTTTATTCTAAGTTCCGGTCGGCATAAATACAAATAATATTACACGTTTTGTCTCTGCGCCTTCTACTCCGGCTGAATCTCGCCGGCTGAAGGCAGCTGTTTCCAGCCCTCGCCGTAGGTGTCATATACGTCGGTAACAACCACGAATGCCCTCGGATCAACCTCTTTTATCTTGCTTTTCACCGCCGTAACTTCCTTTTGGCTTACCACGAGGAAAAGCATTTCCTTGTCATTGCCGGTATATAGTCCGCTGCTTTTTATGTGTGTGGCAGAGCGGTCGAGGTCTTTCAGTATGAATCTGTGCAGTTCCTTCATGTCCGTGTCGCTGATAACGAAGAGCAGTTTGTCATCCTTGGCACCGTTTATCACATAAGCCAGCACCCTTGAACACACGAGTATGGCTATCAGCGAGTAGAAAGACAGATGCCACGAAGGTCCTGACGCGTCATCGGCGCTGCCTATTCCGAAGCCTATTACCGCCAGTCCGAAGAGCACCACGGCGGCATCGACCATCAGTATTGCCTTCGAGAATCTTATATGACAGTATTTCTGTATTATCATCGCCACGATATCGCTTCCGCCCGTCGTCGCCTTGTTGCGCACTACGATGCCCTGCCCTATTCCTATCACCGTAGCTCCTATTATGCTCGTGAGCATCAGGTGATCGGTCATGTCCATCATTCCACCAAGCAGGCGTGTAGGGTCGAGTGCCTCGAGTGCCTCCTGTGTGGGATAGACAGCCGCCGACATCACGTTCATGATGAAAGGCGTGGTAAGGGCAGCCACAATGGTACGTGCGCCGAGCTTAGAGCCGAGGAGCAGCACCGAAAGGACAAGCAACGGAATGTCAAACATATAGCCGAACGTACCTACCTGTATTGATGGAAACAGATTATGGAGCACGATACTGGCTCCATAGACTCCGCCCGGCACTATGTTATAGGGATTGATGAAAAAAACGAAGCCCGCCGCCATCACGGCGCAACCGAAAAAGATGCCTGCCCACGACATCCAGAAGTCGGGATGAGCCATCGGGCGGCACCAGTTTATTAGTCGTTCTGTCATATTTGCCATACCTTTACCTTGCAATAAATCAAAGTTTACCTTTATCTTTATGCAGCAAATATACAAAAACAAGTGTAAACAGCCAACTTTCTCTTCAGCTTTTTGACTTATTTACGAGACGACAGGAGCGATATCATTATCCTTGCGGCATTCTCGGGAGCCCTTTCAGTGCCAAGACGCCTGCGCACCTCTTCGTAACCGCGCAGCATCGGCTCCCTTGCGTCACTGCCCGGCATCAGCCTGCGCACCTCCTCGCGTATGTTTTCCACCGAGAAGCGGTCTGCCACCAGTTCGCTTACAAGTTCCCTGCCGGCAATCAGGTTTACCAGTGAAATGTACGGCACGTGTATCAGCAGTCGTCGCAGCAGGGCTATGAGCCGTGGCAGCGGCGTCTCGTAGCACACCACCTGTGGCACGCCGAAGAGAGCCGTCTCGAGGGTTGCCGTTCCGCTGGTCACCACAGCCAGGGTTGCCGATGCCAGCAAGTCATACGTACGGTTATACACCACGGTTACGTTTCTGCCTTTCACAAACTTGTCGTAGTAGTCTGCCGGAATGGCCGGTGCCCCTGCCACCACAATGTCATAATTGCCGGCGAACTCTTCCGTTGCCTCTATCATGGCAGGCAGGTTGTCTTTTATTTCCTGTCTCCGCGACCCTGCAAGCAAGGCTATCACCTTACGTTTGCCGTCCTCGCCAGATGTGCTTTGGTGATCCTTGAGATAATCGTCCACCTCATCCATCGTGGGATTACCCACATAATGTATGGCATATCCGTGCTTCTGTTCGAAGAACGGTATCTCAAACGGCAGGATGGAGAATAGTTCATCAACGTTGCGCTTTATGTTCTTCACCCTATACTCCTTCCACGCCCACACCTTAGGTGCTATATAATAATATACGGGTATGCCGAGCCGCTGCCTTACGTAGCTTGCTATCTTTAGGTTGAATCCCGGATAGTCCACCAATATCACCACATCGGGTTTCCACTGCGCTATATCCTCCTTACATTCCCTCATGCAGCGCAGTATGGTATGGGCGTGCAGCAGTACGGGCACGAAGCCCATGTATGCCATTTCGCTGAAATGCCTCACCAAATGTCCGCCCACCGCCGCCATCTTGTCACCTCCCACAAAGCGGAAGTCGGCTTCGGCGTCGTGCCTTTTCAGTTCTTCCATCAGTCTCGAGGCGTGCAGGTCGCCGCTCGCCTCGCCTGCAATAAGGTAATATTTCATATTAATATGATATTTCAATACAGGCGTCAAGCCTCGTAAATGCTTTTCATTCTGTCCATTACTTCATAGCACGTCACGTCGATCTGCGTGGGTGTGATGGCCACATACCCGTGATTGAGAGCCCAGTTGTCGGTATCTTCTGCATTTGGCTCGTCGTTGGTATATTCGCCTGTCATCCAGTAATAGTCGTATCCTCGTGGATGTCTGCGACACTCCACCTCGTTGCCCCATGTCCCCTTCGCCATGCGGCACACTCGCACTCCCTTAAACTCCTTGAGCAGCGGGAAATTTACGTTAAGGCACACGCCTTTGGGCAGTCCCTCGGCGAGCAGGCGTTGCGTTATGCTCTTCACGAGCGGCGTGAGGGGTTCGAAATCGGCGTCGTCGCTATGGTCGCAAAGAGAGAATGCCACAGAAGGTATATACTTCATGCAGCCCTCGAAGGTCACTCCCATCGTACCCGAGTAATGAGCGTTCACCGATGCGTTGTCACCGTGGTTGATACCGCCAATCACGAGGTCGGGGCGTCTGTCGGGGCAGATGCGGTCGAGGGCTATCTTCACGCAGTCCACAGGTGTTCCGCTGCACGACCATATATCCACGCCCTCCATGCGTCGCCTTAACTTCAGCCTTAGAGGTTCGGCAGCGGTAAAGGCGCACGAATATCCGCTGCGTGCCGAGTCGGGCGCACACACGAGCAGGTCGCCAAATTCGCGTACCATCTCTATCAGACTGCGCAAGCCCTTTGAATGGTATCCGTCGTCATTGGAAATCAATATCAGAGGTCTTTTATGTTCCATCGTCATTTATGTTTCACAAATACGATACAAAATTAACCTAAAAATTCGATTAACACTAATCATACGACCGATTTTAAGCGAAATCTGTCATTATATTTTAAAACCCAAACTGATTATTGGCATTATGATGATAATAACCTATGTCTTTGTGCGAATGTTTTTACATTTAAACCTGCCAAGGCGATACAATACGTATAACATTTATTTACTTTTATGAAAAATGTTTACTTTAACGTGTGTTAATAGGCATCCAAATCTCGATTTGAAACCTACGACGCGAAATTTGGCGTTTTTACTCTCAAACAGGGAGCGCTGATAGTC
>CAMTJK010000014.1 GCA_947072805.1 uncultured Prevotella sp. | reverse complement strand
CCGTGAACCATGTGGTGGAACTCACCGCAGAGGAAAAGGCGGAAGCACGTCAGAACGCTATCCGACAATACCAAGACGAGGAACTCCGCAAGTTGCAGAACCGCAACAAGCCGAGAACCGCCACCAAAGCGACCATCCAAGAAATACAACAACCCTCATTATTTGATTTAGGCTTATGAAACCGAGAACACACATACAGCAGGAAGTCGCACATCTGAGCAAGCGACTACCGAGATTGACCGCCACGCAAAAGGCATACGCTTTCCGTCATTGCTTCAAGCACTACGCAATCAAGAGAGCGGACGGCACGAACATCTGTACCGAGTGCGGACATTCGTGGAAGAGCGACCACGACCTTGCAGACACCCTTTGCGGATGTATCTGCCCCCATTGCGGTATGCAGTTGGAAGCGTTGCGCACCCGAAAGAGCGTTTTCAGCGAGAATGAATACTTCTCCATTGTCACCACCAGCAAGCAGTATCAAGTGATACGCTTCTTCTTCGTCAAGTCCCGATACAAGGCAGGGCAAGCAGCCGAGTATTCCATTTATGAAGTGGTGCAGAGGTGGATTTCGCCCAAAGGCACAACCACCACCGTTGCCCGACTTCGTGGTATGTCAATGTTGTATTACGACCAATGGGCGGAATACAGCGACATGGAGGTGCGCAAGAACAACGGACTTCACGCATACGATATAGCACCTGTGTGTACCTATCCCCGACAGCGTTTCATCCCCGAACTGAAACGCAACGGTTTCAACGGGGACTATCACAACACACTGCCGTATGACCTTTTCACGGCTATCCTTTCCGACAGCCAAGCCGAAACACTCTTGAAGGCAGGGCAATACGCCATGTTGAGCCACTATATTCGCAGTTCCTTTGACATGGAGCAATATTGGGCATCCGTCAAGATTTGCATCCGCAATGGTTACACCATTTCAGACGGCTCCGTATGGTGCGACACCATAGACCTCCTGCGTCATTTTGGCAAGGACACGAACAGCCCGAAATACGTCTGCCCTGCCGACCTCAAAGCGGAACACGACAAGTTGGTGGCAAAGCGCAACCTGCAAAGGGAGCGTGAGCGGACGGAACAGCAACGGCAAAAGGCGATTGAGGACGAGAAGAACTATCTGAAAGACAAAGGAATGTTCTTCGGGCTTGTATTTTCCGACAACCTTATTCTTGTCAAAGTCATTGAAAGCGTGGAGGAAATGATTGAGGAAGGACGGCTGATGCACCATTGCGTGGGCGGTTATCACAACAAGGCAAACTCTCTCATCCTATCCGCCACCATTGAAGGCAAACGGATTGAAACGATAGAAGTCAGTTTGAAAACGCTGAAAGTGGTACAGAGCAGAGGGGTATGCAATTCCAATACCGAGTACCACGACCGCATCATCCGACTTGTGGAGGACAATGCCGGACTTATCCGTCAGCGTATGAACGCAGCATAATATCAACTTATAATACATAACAGCATGGAAGTAAGAATTGAAAGTATGATTTGTTTGTGGGACGATAAAATCCCCTCGATGTTCCTTGAATTTATAAACCTCCTCACTCTTTGTCAGAGTGAGGAGCAGTTAAGAGCAAGCGTAAAAGACTTTTCCGAGAAGCACGAACTTGACAAGTTCTTTCTTTACGGCTTCGGCTCACACCATTTCTACCTGCACCAACGCTACACAAGCAATCCCGATATGGTGATGCAGAACAGAGTGTTGTCAGTACATTTCTAACCATCTAAAAAACAACGATTATGAGTACACGAATGACAATCAACGGAGTAAGTACCTGCACGGAAGCAGGTACGGAGAAATACGAGAAATTTCAAATGGGTATTGGCAGACGCAGGCGAACACTTGTGCAATACGATTACCGCCACACGGACGGAGAGTTGTTCTCTTGTGTCAAACCCACGTTGGACGAGTGCCGAACCGCACGGGACAAGTGGCTGACGGCAAAGGAAGGAAAGGAGGGCAAGCGATGAACGTGGCAGGCTACCAAACACTGATCGTCAGATTCAGCGAGCCTATCAAGGCATTGGACGGCATCTTTGACGATGCGGAAGCGTGGGGAGTTGATACCCTGAAGGGGTGGATAGACAGCTATGAAAGCAGCCGTTTCACCGCCATTGACAGCCATACGGCAGTCATAACGAGCGAGTACAACATGGAGTGTCTGAGAAAGTGGCTGGAAAGATGCACACCCATAGCTGAGAAAACAGAATTTTGAACGGTGTGGCGGTGTCCGCACCGCCACACCATAACACTTAAAAACAACGAATATGATAGCAAAGACAATTATGGAGCAGATAGGTGGCAGACGCTTTGCCGCCATGACGGGAAGCAAAGACTTCATAGACATGGGTAACGGTTTACGCATGAGCCTTGCGAGGAACAAGACGAGTGCCAACCGACTTGACATCATCTATGACGGAGGAGCAGACCTCTACAATATGCGTTTATACCGCAGGACGTTCAGCAAAAAGACATTCGAGTGCAAGACGAAGGACATCGAAACGCACGAGGGGATATATTGCGATATGCTGGAGGAAATGTTCACGATGGTGACGGGGCTTTACACCCGTTTTTGAGAGGTGGGCAGCGAAAGCCGCCTACTTTCTTTCAGTGAGCATGATGGCGGACAAAGAAAGTAGCAAAGAAACCTCTGTTCTAATCTACGATGTTATTGCCTAATTTCTGACATATAAATTCGTTTGTATTCACTACCTTCTATTGGCTCTATATCGGTTATTTCAAATGAAGTTCCTCTCAAAAAATTGACTTGCGTTTCCTGACCATGATTATAAATCATGTATAGACAATGTGCTTGCGTTTCATTTTCAGGAAGAGTTTTTATAACGTAAACATCACTTCTGTTTTGTTTCCAATCTTCGGTTGTTGTCGTAAGGCTATGGGAAGGTTGGTATATATCACCTACTTCAAAATTTGTTTTATCTCCAGTTTTAGTAAAACGATATAATATATTTCCGTTAAACTTAGGTGCTTTGTTTATTATACTGTTTAGTATAATTTGCATTTCGTGAACAATATCAGGCACTTCTCCATAATAATTGTCATCTCTAAATGCATACGATATATTACCAAGAAAACAGGTTAATATCATTTTTTCCACATCGGTTAGTCCATAGCGATTTTCCTTGTCAATGTTGTTGTGCTGAAAACTCTGAAAAGGTTTTTTACCCAAGAAACTCAAAGGGTCATATGAAAAGCCAAATTCTTCAAGTTCCTCATTCCAAACTAATTCCGGCTCAGCTTGTGAGGATGCTAAATACTTTTCTTCTTCCGATAAGAAATATTGAATATCTTTCATTTTATCTCTAAATTACTAATGACAAAGGTAATTGTTTTATTTGAAACAATGGCATTTAAGTTCTTAGAATAACCAGAACTTAAATGCCATTGAAATCTATTACGGGATATACAGTAGCGCAAACTCCGCCTTCCTCCGTTTGAGTAGCATGGCATGGCGTTTTCCCTTGTAGTTGCAGAAAGCGATATACTCCCGATAGATGTTCCTATCTCCTGCCTCCAGCTTTCGGATCAGCGTGCTTTTGGGTATCTTCCCGCTTCCCAACAGACGGTACGGACCGACATTGTAGGCGAGCGTGGCAAGGAGCAGACTATCTTTCCCGAACTGCCGGAACATTGCGCAGAACTTCCGTAGGTCTTTCCGCAGAAGCGCGTCCGCCTGCCGCTTCGTCATGGTGCGTGCAGAATACCTTTCACCCGGTAACAACTTATGCCCATATCCCACATACGGGTAATGTTTTTCCGAGTGCCAGCCTTCAAAATACTTCGTGCATCGCACCGCCCTCTCAAATGGCAGCAACCGATAGATAGCCGCCTGTCCGTCCGTTCCCTCATGGCGGCTGTCCCGTGCGGACACGGAACAGACCGCCAGAAGCGAACAAAGGATAGCTATGAATACACGCATCATCGTGTAAGGGGCTTGAAGTTTCCGATGGGGACAACAGAGATAACCCCGTCCTCCTTAACGTTTCGGTTGTTGAAATCAAACTCCAGCTCATATGAATTGCCGAAATTGTCCTCTACCACTACAATGAAGTTGTGCGCTTCCTCGCCCTCCGCTGTGTAGTACAGCCGGAACTTCTCGTTTTCGAGCAGGTAGCGGTCGTTTGGCAGGAACGTGATGCCGTTGTCCATTTTCAACGTGCCTTCTCCCTCGAACTGGAAATACCGGATGGTATAGAGGGTGTTGGCGTAATCGCCCGTCTTTTTCAACTCACAGCGGATTTCAACCGTCTGTCCCTTCGTCACCTTGTTAGGCACGGGCATGATTTCCACCGTGAAGGGATAGGATTGCTGGATATCCATGTCATCGTCACACGACACGAGCGTGAGCGACACGGCAGCGAATAGGCAGAGTGCCAACGTCTTGAAGATTGATATTCTCTTGTTTTTGTTGTTCAGTATGTTCATTGTCATTTGATTTTTAAGTTATTGTTCTTTTTTGGTTGTCAGTTGCAGATACTCATTCAAGTCCTTGCAACCGTCATAGAGAGCGGAACGGTCATAGACACGTTCTCCATAATGTCCTTTCAGCGTTTTCAACGTGCGCCGTCCGGCTGCGTCATGGTCGAGATAACAGTCTATGCACCCGTAGCCGTCCAGATACCTCATTGCCTTTTCCACGTTGGCAACAGAGTTCAATACGAGGCAGTCTCCCTTTTCCAATCCGAGCGTGGCAGCAGAAAGAAAGTCCATGAAGCCTTCAAAAACGCTGCACACGTCAGCCGGAGAGCCTTCCGCCTTGACCAGCGACACATCTTTCGGAGGCACGCATCCTTTGAAGAAACGGCTGCGGATTTCATATCCGCCTGCCACGTTCGGAAAACCGACTGCAAAATATCGTTTGCCACGCACTCCGTAATTCAGTCGGCAGCAGTAACGTGATGCGACAGCGTAAGGAATGCCCCGTTCCGCCAGATAGTCCGTCAGTGGAGAACGAAACAGCGGGACGGCTTCCACTCCCTCAAAGGCAGGTTCTGACGGTTTAGGCAGTAAAGTCGGTTTGCTCACTTCGGGAACAGGCATAGGTATATTGGCGGTTCCCGCTATGAATTTCACTTGTTCCATGAAGTCACCGCTTCGGGCAAACTCTCCGGCAAGCGTAAAGATGTCGCCACCTTTGCCCAGACCGAAGTCGTACCAGAGCTGTTTCGCCACGTTCACACGGAAAGAGGGCGTGCGCTCGCCCCTATATGGGGCGATATACCACAGCTCGTTACCGCTCCTTCTGACAGGCTCATGCCCCAGCCGTGCGAGAAAAACCGCAATGGGCATTTGTCTGATGATGTCTATTTCCGTCCGTTCCATGTCCGTGTCAGTTGATGATGAACTTGATACCGACCCCGAACTGCGTATGAAACTTCCTCGTGTCGCCACCCCACAGGCAACGCTCCCGGAGGTTGGCGAGCAGGGCGATCCAGTCAGCCACGTAAAACTCCACATCGAGTGTCAGCGCACCGCCGTAGATGAAGGCGTCCCTGTCATGAAGCGTGGAGCCGTCATACAGC
Source organism: uncultured Prevotella sp. (assembly GCA_947072805.1). GTDB lineage: Bacteria > Bacteroidota > Bacteroidia > Bacteroidales > Bacteroidaceae > Prevotella. Next base: position 18,100 of record CAMTJK010000014.1, on the reverse strand, counting down.
ACCTTTTCGCCCCAGTTCACCGATTCATATCCGGCAAGAGCCGAAGCCCCTGCATAGACGAACACGATTTTACGGGCATCGGAGAGTATCTTGAGGTAGTAGCCGCCCTCCGCCGTGAACTGCGCCACGGGTATCTTTCCGTCCTTGTAAGGGTTGTTCTTCAACAGATATTCGCCGCCGAACACCCATTTGTTCCCCTTTTTCGTGTAGGTGGAGAGAGCCGCCCCGAAACTGTACCCGCCGTCGTTGCCGCCGGGATTGAAACCGTCCGCCATGTTCGCCCTGATCTCGATGCCCTGCATCTTCGGCAGGCATCGCTGGGCGTGCGCCTGCCCCGTGAACAGGGCAAGCGACGCGATGATTATTGCGATGTACTTTCTCATGGTCAGCGTACTTGAAGTTCGTTGATGGTATTGGCACGCACCAAGTCCTCGTTCTCAATCACGAAAGACTGGTGGCGACCTCCGTTCTTCTCGTTGAGTTCCACCACGAGGCACTTGTCATCGGGGATGGTGAACTTCGCCATCGTGAATACCGTGCGTTCGCTCTTCTTGCCCGGCACGAGCGTGGCGTAATTCTGCGCACGGAGCGGCAGGATGATCTGCTCCTGCACGGCGGTACGCTTCGCCACCTTCTTGTCCACGATTTTCCATGTGATATAGTCTACGTCGAAAGGCACGTTGCTCTGGTTCTTTATCTCCGTGTGGAAATAGAGTAACCCGTTATGCGTGTAGATACCTTTCAGCAGGTACTGGATGCCGAATCGCTTGCAGCCGATGTGCTTCACCTCGCGCTTGTTCTGCTTGTGGATGGACTTCATGATAAGGCGTACCAGCATCGGGCTTTCGCTGCCCAGTTCCTTCAGATAGATTTCCTGCGCATTATTCGGGCGGTTCACCTTCTCGCCGTCATGGATGAAGTCGCACATCTCCACATTGAGCAGCAACGGTTCGGAGGCATATTTCACGTTGAAGGTATAGAAACTCCCGTCCTCCGTTATCACGGACATATTGGTTTCGTTAGGGAAGTTCCTCACGGTAGCCTTCACGCGGATGACATTCTCCGCTCCGTCGGCTTTGCCCGCAATCAGGTCGGGCGAACCTAAATCGACGTAACGAACCTCCGAGGGGAAAATGACGTGGACGGTCTTGTCGTAGGTCACTTCCAAGCCGTGCGGAGGGACCATGTGGTCAAAGGTCAGCTTCTTTGTCAGCCCGTGATACAGGTCGCCGTCCGCCTCCTTCTGCGGATAGACCTCCTTTGTCAAGGTCGGTTGTTCACTTCCGTTGTTCTCTCCAACGGTTACGTTCTCCTGCGCGTTGGCAGTTACGATGCCCATAGCGAGGGCAAACATGATGATTACTTTTTTCATTCTACTTTGGATTTTAGTGGTAAATAAAATTTGGTTGTTGTTTCTGTTAATCGTTGATTGTTATTGTTTTCAATCTCTTTCCTGATAAAGCATGACCTTGTATCCGGCTTTCAGATGCACCTTGACGGTACGCATCTTCTTGGCGATATACTGGCTCGTGCCTTGTATCAGCCCCTTGCCCAAATCGGAGGCGAGCTGCGCCCCGGCGTTGGTGGAGATATTGATGCTGCTGCCCAGCGAGCCGCCCATGTTGGCGACAACCTCCCTGACGGCGTTCATTTCCATCGAATTGGGAATGAAGATACCGGGCTGCCCGTCTGTGTCATACACCGCCAGTTCCACCGGTATGATCGTACCCGCGTACTCCAGCGAAGTAATTTCAATATCGAGCCGTTCGCCCTGAATCTTTGCCGTGCCTACCACCACCGCATTACGGGGGATGATTTTGTCCGCCACCGCCATTGGCTCCAGCAGCCGGAGTTTGACAGCTTGCCCGTCCGTCACACTCTGCGCCCCATAGATGCACGCCGAAATGGTGTTTTTGTCCGATACGGTCGTGACCCCCACCGCCGTATTGAAACTGCGGTTACGCTCCTGCGAGAAGGAGGCGACAAACTCAGCGTTGCTCATCGGCTGTGAGAGCGAGGACACCACCTGATGCGTTACCTGCCTGACAGGTGCAGCCGTGTTCTTTCCGGCTTTCTGCACGGGGTAAGGCTCTGCCGCCTGTCCAACAGGTGGCTGTGTGCCGTTTTGTCCGCCCATGTACTTCGCCGCCAGCTCGTAGGACTTCTCCATGAGTGCCACTTGGTCATCCATAGCGGACGCCTTGCCCTTCTCGCTTTCCAATTCCGATTCCAGCGAGGCGATGCGCTCCAACAGTTCGTCCATTTCCGCGTTGTCGTTCTTCGGCTGCTCGTAGAAGTTGCCGAGCGTGGCATTGAGGTCGCGGTAGGCGGCTGCGGAGGATTGGATGGTTTTCGGAGCGGATGATGTTGCTGTTGCATCTTCCGCATTTCCGGGATTGGCAAGGTCGAAGTCCCTGCCGCCGTCTGTTTCCGCCACCTCGCGGTCGAACATATCGCCCAGCTGATGCATGGCGCGGCTACGGTTCTCCTGCCGTTCCTCCAACGCCCCCTGCTCGTAGGCTTTTGCCTTGTCGCCGATGATCTGGCGGTTCGCCTTGTCCGCATCGGGCATTTCGATGTTGTAACCACCCGTTCCCGGTTGCTGCTCCTTGTCGGAAGACGGGGCGAATATCAGCCACATCACCCCGATAAATACCAGCACCATAGCGGGCAGTACTATCATTTTCTGACGTTTCAGCCTTTGGGCTTCGGTCAGCGGCTTGCGCTCCTTCTTCGGTTTCCCGTTGTCGGGAGCCGCCGTGTTCTCGTTTTTAGGTTCATTCTTCGTCTGCTCCATATAAATAAGGTATTACATTATGATTGTTGTCCGGCTTTGCGGACAGTTCCACCTGTCCGGCATGGTTTGTTACTATCCGGCTGCCGTCATTCCTGCCAATGTCATAGACGGCTTTGCCGAAGGTGTAGAGGGCAAGCACCGCGAAGGCGGCGAGCATCGCCAGCACGATGCGTTTGCGTGTCTTCGGGGGCAAACCGTCCAGATAGCCTTTGAACCTTGCCACCAGCATTTTCTTTTTGTCGTGGAGCCTCCAGTATGCACTCCAAAACGATTTTCTGATTTTCTTCATGTCTGTTTACCGTTTGATGGTTTGTAAATCCTTGTTCTCGATGATGGTGAATCCCTCGATGGTGAAACCGTTGGGATTGTCATCCGAACGGGACGAGTTCAAGAGGCGGCACGTGGTCACGAGGCTGCGCTCGGTGACGTTGCTTTGCCGGATGATCTTCTGTGTGGCGTAGGTCACGGCACGGTAGGGATAACCGTTGAAGTCGCATACCACGCTGTCCACCTTCAGCACTTGGTTGATGTTCCCGGCGATAATGCGGTTGTAGTACCCTTTCTCGGCAAAGTCCGAATAGTAGTTGTACACACTTTTGTCCGCTAATAGCAGGGCGCGTTTCACGTTATGCTCTATCGCGCTCTTTTCGGGCGAGAGCGTGAAGAACAGCTCGTGGAAACGACGCACGTGTTCCCTTGCCTCCGCCGGACGGTTCTGCGACAAGTCCTGCGAGAGAGCCAGCATCAGCGACTTGCCGTTGTCCAGCACGTAAATCTTTTCCCGTTGCCGCTCTGCGAAGCGGTAGGAACTCCACACGCTCCATACCGTTATCACGGCGCACAACGAGAGGAAGACGATACCGAACAGGCGTATCTGCCTGAACGATGATTCGATGTTTTTGAGTGACTTAAATTCCATTGTTTTTTATTCGTTTTTAATTGTCAGTTGATTATTTCAGCAGTTTCCCGGCACGTCCGACCATGTTGCCTGCGGCTGCACCCGCCACGCTGCCCGCCATGCTTCCTGCTCGTCCTGCCGTCTGGTTCACGTTGCGACCGTAGCTTCCCATGCCTCCGGCTTGGATAATCCAGCCTGCCACCGTCGGGATGGTGAAGTAGCCGATGATTCCTATGATCATGAAGACGATATACACACCGTCGCTCGAATCCAGCGAGAAGTTCGGGTCAGCCTGCATACGCTCGATGTCGCTTTGCAGCATCAGCACCTGAATCTTCGCCAGTATGGTGCTGAACATATCCGACACGGGCAGCCACAGATAAACCTGTATGTAGCGGCATATCCACTGTGTGAGTGTACTTTGAAAGCCGTCCCACACCGATATGGCGAAGGCTATCGGACCGAGTATCGCCAGCACCACGAGGAAGAACGTGCGGATGGTATCTATCACGAGGGCGGCGGCTTGGAACATCAGTTCCAGTATCTCGCGGAAGAAGTCGCGGATGCCCTTCTTCATGTTGTACATCCCGCGCTCGATATACATCCCCGCCATCGTCACCATGTCACCGGGTGACCAGCCCAGTTCCTCCAGCTGTTTGTCAAACTCCTCGTTCGACACAAGGTAGGCGGTTTCGGGGTTGCGCATCATCGCCTCGTATTCCAGTTTGTCTTTCTGCTCACGGTACTGGTTCATGTCCAGCGTTTCCGCCTCCAGCATCTTTGCCGTGCCCTGCACGACGGGCGACATGACACTGTTTATCGTGCCTAATACCACCGTCGGGAAGAACATGATGCATAAGCCTATCGCAAACGGGCGCAGCATGGGGAACACGTCTATCGGTTCGGCTCTCGCCAGCGACTGCCACACCCGGTAGGCGACGTAGAACAGCGCACCCAGCCCGGCGATGCCTTTCGCCACGCCCGCCATGTCCCCGCATAGCGGCATCATCTGTTCGTAGAGCGAGCGCAGAATCTGGTGAAGGTTGTCGAAATTCATAGGCTACCAGTATCTTTCGTTCATGTTCCCGTACAGCCCCATGATGCGGTCGAGGTCGTTCTTCTTTTTCGCACGCAGGTAGCTCACGCTGATGTTCTTGTTGGTGTAGTAGCTCACAAGGTTGCGGTAACGCTTCATCTTGGAGTAGCAGCGTTCCACCACGTCCATGCGCTCCTTGTCTGTCATGGAGAGCGTGGTGATGTTCACCACATTCTTCAGTTCCGTCAGCACGTCGTTGGATTCCTCCAGCAGTTTCGTGTAGCCGAAAGCGATGGCTCCCAGTTCCTCCACCGTGAAGTTATCGTCACGCATCATCCTCTGGAAACTGGTCACATAGGTGTCGGTGATGTCACCCACCATCAGGATGGTTTGCTGCACCTTCCGGGCGTCCTTTACCAGATTGTTCACGGATTTGAGTGCGTCATAATACTTCTTGCCCTGCTCGTAAATCTTCACCGTCTCTTGAAAATTTTTTATCATATTCTGGGCGGTCGTGGAAGTGTGTACCACGTTCTTGGAGGTGTTCACGATGCTCTGCGCGATGTTGGACGGGTCTATCACCGCCCACTGTGCGCTTGCCCTGCCGACTGCAAACAGGCACAGGCAGATGGCTAATGTTATTCTTGTTCTCATGTTACTTTGGATTTTAGTGGATTTCATTATTTATTGCTCGCCTATCGGATGGTCCGGTTTCGGGTTCACGCGCACATAGTCCCCGTTGGGCGAGAAGGTCAGGATGTCCGTCGCCTCGTTGTAGGACACGTCGATACGGAATCCGGTGTTCATGAACAGGTTGCCGTTCTCCTCCTGCAAGAGATAGGTTTCCGGTTTCAGCTTACGGCGCAGACCGCTCCGCTTGAATACTGTTACCTTATAGGCTTCGCCCTCCTTGTAGATAAGCACGTCGGGCTTTCCCTCAACGCTCTCCCAGTTCCCGCAAAGCAGGTCGCGGCGGTTGTCCACAGTTTCGCAGGATTGCAGTATCATGACTGCCAGCCCGATTAAACACTTGCTGACTTGCAGCATTTTCGTTCTTGATATACTCATACACATTTTCTTTTTTGGTTGATGAATCTGTTTCTATTATTTCTTGTTTCTCCGCCTTTCGGCAAGCTGCCGGATGGCGGCTTCGATGTCGCCGCCCAGCTGCTCCGCCAGACGGTAAACCTCCACCTTCTCCGTTTCTTCAGTGGTGTACGCCAGATACTCTTCAGCACTAACTTCGGTGGCATAGACCGCCGACTGCGTGCCGCCCAGTCCGATCCAGACTTCCTTGTAGAGCCTTGACGGGTTGTTCGCCATGTTGATGGAGAGTATCTGCGACTTCTCCTTCTCCGTCAGACCTAAAAGGGACTGTATGGCATCAAACTTGTTCATGTACTTCCGCTGGTCGAGGAGTATTTTGCAGTCGGAGTTATTGATGATGCTCTCCTTGACCACGGGCGAGGAAATGATGTCGTCCACCTCCTGCGTCACCACGATTGCCTCCCCGTAATACTTGCGCACGGTCTTGTACATATAGCGCAGGTACTCAGCCATGTTCGCCGAAGATAGAGCCTTCCAAGCCTCTTCCACTATCAGCTGTTTCCTTACGCCTTTCAGACGGCGCATCTTGTTGATGAAGGCTTCCATGATGATGATGGTCACGACCGGGAAAAGCTCGCGATTTTCCTTAATACTGTCAATCTCGAAGACGATGAACCGCTTGCCGAGCAGGTCGATGTTCTCCGTGGAGTTGAGCAGGAAGTCGTAGCGTCCGCCCCGGTAATACTGCCGCATGGTGGTGAGCATATTGTCGATGTTGAAGTCTGACTTCTCCACCTTTATCTCACGTTCCGCCAGTTCGCGGCGGTAGTCGTCGCGCATATACTCGTAGAAGGTGTTGAACGAGGGGACGATGCTCCTGTCAGCCCTGATACGCTCAATATAGGCGTTCACCGCACTGCCCAGTTCGCCGCTTTCCGTCTTCGTCACTTTGTCGTCCTCCGACTTCCAGAGCGTCAGCAGCAGCGTCTTGATGCTGTCCTTTTTCTCCACGTCGAACACGTAATCATCGGTGTAGAACGGGTTGAACGAAATCGGTTTCTCCTCCGTGTAGGTGAAGTACACGCCGTCCGCCCCGTTTGTTTTGCGCCGGATCATCTCGCACAAGCCCTGATAGGAGTTTCCCGTGTCCACCAGTACCACATGCGTACCCTGCTCGTAGTATTGCCTCACGAGGTGGTTCATAAAGAAGGATTTGCCGCTGCCCGAAGGACCCAACACGAACTTGTTGCGGTTCGTCGTGATGCCCCGCTTCATCGGCAGGTCGCTGATATCAAGGTGCAACGGTTTTCCAGTGAGCCTGTCCACCATCTTGATGCCGAAGGGCGAGAGCGAGCTGCGGTAGTTGGTTTCCTCCGTGAAAAGGCATACCGCCTGCTCGATGAAGATATGGAAACTCTCTTCCGCCGGGAAGTCCGCCGCATTGCCGGGCATCGCCGCCCAGTAGAGTGTCGGGCAGTCGATGGTGTTGTGGCGCGGTACGCACTCCATACTCGCCAGCTGGCTGCCTACATCGTTCTTGATATGCTTCAGTTCCTCCGCGTCATCGCTCCATGCCATGACGTTGAAGTGCGCCCGTACCGAGGTCAGCCCGTAGGAATGGGCTTCGTTCAGGTACTGGTCTATCCACTCGCGGTTGATGCTGTTGCTCCGGCTGTATCGGGAGAGCGACTGCATATTCCTCGCGGACTTCTCGAACTTCTGCAAATTTTCCTCGCTGTTGTCGATAATCACATACTGGTTGTAGATGTGGTTGCAGGAGAGCAGCAGCCCCACGGGGGAGGCGAAGGAGAGGCGGCAGTCCGAGCGGTCGGTGGAAAGTTTTTCGTACCGGATGTCGGTAGCTACCTTTCCGGGCATATCCTCCGCGTCGGAGAGGGTGTGCAGACACAGGCGGTTGTCGCCGATGCGCATTTCCTTTGCCGAGAGGTCGATGTCCTGCAAGGTCGTGTCGCCTTCGGGCATGAGCGAGAAGTAACGCTCTATCAGCCCGGCAGACTTCTCCGTCCCGACAAGCTCGTCGGTGGAGAAGCGGCGCAGCCTGACAAAGCCGCTGTCGTTCATGATGCGCTCGAACTGTTCGGCGGCTTCCATGAACTTCCCGGCGGTTTCCTTATCCAGCTCCTTCGGGATGATATGCCCCCGGCACAGCGTACTGAAGTTGCTCTGCATCCGGTTACGCTCCTTTGTCGTCTTGGTCAGGTAGAGGTAGCAGGAATGTTTCAGGTACGGACGCTCGTTGAAGTGGCGTTCAAAAGAGCGGCTCAAGAAACTCATGTCGTCCTTCTGTAGCTCCGGCTTGTAGCGTTCCTTGATGAACCAGTCCTGCTTATGCACGACGCAGAAGTCCGGCAGCACCTTGATAGCCTTGCACCAGCAGCCGTGTATCGCCTCGTACTCCGCGCCCGTCACGGTATAAAGCTCCGGCAGTTCCACCTCGAAAGCCACCGTGATGTCGGCGTCTTTGGAAATGATGCAGCCATGCTCCACCGCCAGCAGCGGGAACTTGTTTTCCAGTGTTGTCATTTTGGATGTATTTCTCATGTCGTTTCTTCCTTTCGTTGCCGTTTGAATAATCGGGTGATCCGCCGCCGGTTGATAAGGTATCGGGGATGGCTCCTTGCCGCTCCCAATTTCATCAGCCCGTGTTCGCCGTACCGGGCGTTCAGCGCGAAGGTCTGCCATACGAGGATGGAGGACGATGCCGCGCCGAAGCCGATACATATCCACTGGTCGATGCCGACCATGTAGAGGATGACGAACAGGATGAAGAGTGCCAGCAGACCTCCGCAGAAGATGAAGAGGTACTGAGCCTTCAGACCCTTGAACTCGACCGGGCGGCCGATACCCTTGTTTATCGGGTATTCAGCCATACATTGTTTATTAAAGGAAGAATGAACGCAGGATGGTGGCGGCGACAATCAGGAAGATGCAAGCCCCGAACCATGAGGCGGCTGTCTTGCTCGTGTCGGGGTCGCCGGACGAGAACTTGCCATAGACTTTCACGCCGCCGATAAGCCCGACCACCGCGCCGATGGCGTAAATTAATTTCGTGCCTGGGTCAAAATAGCTTGAGACCATAGAGGTGGCTTCGTTGATGCCTGCCAGACCGTTTCCTTGTGCGAAAGCAGAAGCGGTTGCGGCAATCATGAGTGCCGCAGAGATGATGAACTTTTGTCTGATGTTCTTGTTCATAAACTGTTCTTTTTTTTGTGCCGTCCAAAGGGTGGATAGTCCTTTTTCGGGCGGTTGATACTTGATTACTTTACTTTGGTTTTAGTGGTAGCCCGTTTGTTTCTACGGACTTGGGGCTGTCCGTTGCGGGTTGGCTGTACCTTGTACTGCCGTGCGCATGGTTGATGCCGTCTTACGTTTTCATTTCCACTCTTTTTTAGTCGTTATACATAGTCCCGAATATTGAACTCGTCAATGTTGTCGGGTACGGTAAATTCCTTTTTCGGTTTCTTCAGCCGGACTTCGATAAGCCCCTTGATGCGGATGCTCATTTCAGTTGAGCCGGACATCAGTTTCTCGTACAGTTCCGTTCCTTCCATATCGGAGAAGACCTTTGCCGCACGCTCACATTCCTTCTTTGTCGCTTCCGGGTTCTTGGCAGCCCTGACCGCATCGTCTATCTCGTCAAAACTGCTCCCCGTAGCTCTTGGTGTGTCGGGCGTTCCGTCCTCCGGTTCATCCTCCCCGAACTCCAGTTCCGAAGGCGGGATGCTCGTGAAGGTTTCATCGAGTTTTTCCTCCGGGACTTGTGCCGGACGGGACACGGTTTCCGTGTTTCCATCGTCAAAAGTAGCCTCTTCCTCCGACAGCTCAATGCCTTTTTCCGAAGTGGCGGCTTCTTGCATCGGTATGGCAGCGGTTGTCCGGGTTGATGCCATCTTGAAACGGCTTTTGCCGATGATGTCCGATGTTTCTGCGGGAGGTGTTTCCCGTATCATTTCCTGCTTTACCTCCGTGCCGCCCAATGACCGCCATAGCCCGGCAATGCCTTTAAGGAAGCGGACGAATCTCGTTTCCATGATGCGGTCGTAGAGCAGCAGGAACAGGAACCATAGGTTGCAGCCGACCGATACGGTCAGGAGAATCATCGTCATGCTCATAAATCTATTCTGGGGAGTGCGTTCAACATACGGTTCAGTTCGTCACGGTGTGTACGGAGAAACTCGCGTACCACGTTCTCAGTGAAGTCGGCCATTGTGACTTCACCATCACCCAGCCAGCGGACAATCATGGCAACCTTGTCATGGGTCTCTTTGCTGATGGACACTTGTTTTCCTTCCCTTGCCTTGAAGCCTGATTTTTTCAGGAAGGCGCGATAATCATTCTTTTTTCTACTCATTTCTTTTTCTTTTTGATGATTAAAATACTGCGTCGTAATTCCGGGCGTAAAGGCTCTTTATCGCCTCTTCGCACTGGTTGAAGTGGTGTGTAAGCACATGGTCGATATAGGCGGACAGCGATAATCTGTCATGCCCGATTACACGGGTTATGCGCATGATGCGGTCGTGATACTCCGGGCGCACGTATGCCATCTTCCCCTCGCGTGCCTTTACTTCGGGTTCACGGATGAAAAGCCGTTCATAGTCCTTTTCTCCGCATTTGCCGCTTACCGGCACGGGCGACAGGATTTCCACACTCGCCTGCACTTGGGCAAGCATACCTCCGCCGTCATGGTGCGGACTTCTGTTTTTCTGGTTCTTTTCCTGATTCATATCCATATTCATATTAAATCTTCACGTTGTTTCTTGTACAGTTCGTTTATTTTCTCCTTGTGCTGTTCCAGATGTTGGCGCAACACGGTGTCCACGTAGCCGCCTACCGATATTTCCCGTCCGGCGATGTCGTTCACGATTTTAAGAATCTTGCTGTGTACGTCGCGGCTGATATAGACGCACTGGCGTGTCTTTATCTCGTTGCGGCGGAGGAACAGACCGGAATAGTCGTCCTCCTGCCGTTTGCGGCGGGCGGTGTCTTTCTGCACCTTCTCCCTTGACGGGGATGCCGTGGGCGGTGGTTCCGTTTCCGGGACGCTCTCTTCTTCGGGGGCAGGCACGGGCGGCTCCTGTGCGCGGTACAGGGTCCCGTCCTGCTTGCGTCTGCCGATGGAGGCTATCAACAGTTCCTCGTCGATGCCTTCGGTGTTCACTTTCCTGCTGCCCATGCTCATTGAGGTTTGATGATACGGCTTATCTCTTCCGAGAACTCACGGATGCCGCTCCCTTTCAGCAGGGATGCGTCCATCGGGAAGATGGTCGAGCGGAAAACGCTCTTGCGCTCTTCCGAGAGGTCGCGCCGGAACTTCTTGCTGTCGGGCAGGCGGGTGGACAACACCGACAGCCCCATTTCGGCAATCACATCTTCATACAGGTCGTACAGCCCGTTCTTCTCCCTGCCGTCCACCATCGTCCAGAACAGGTATAGCCCCTTTGTTTTCGCCTGTCCCGTCGTCATGAGGTTGTCACGGAACATCACGGCGAATTGCAGGGTGCTTTCCACGACGAAGCGGTCGGCACTCATGGGCGCGAAGATGTAATCCATCTGTGAGAGGGTCTTTACCACGCCGTTGCTTTTCAGCGTTCCCGGCATATCGAAGAACACGATGTCCGGTTTCGCATCTTCTTCGGCAAGCATCCTTTCGGCATCGTCAAGGGCGTTGAGGGCATCGCTTGCAATGACCGGATAGGCGTTCTTTTTTATTTTGCGGAAGTGGTCACACGCGAGTGCCTTGAAATAGAGGCTCTCGTCGATAAGTTTCGTTTCACGTTCGCGCAGCCCGTGGATGCTGTGCTGCGGGGCGTCGCAATCTATGACGGCAACATTGTGACCTTGCACGTTGTGGAGGTAGCTGGCGGCAAGAGCCGTGACGGTCGATTTTCCGATACCTCCCTTTTGTGTTGCGAATGCAACGAAGATTTCATTACTCATGGTTCTATTGCTTTTAATGGTTGATGAATTGTTTTCCTGTTCCTGTACGGAAGCGGTGATATACATATCGGCGTCCGTGAAACACTGACAGATTGGTCCGTCACGTATCCGCTTCAATGGTGAAGCTGGGATTCGGATAACCGATGAATGACGGCATTGCGTCATGAAGTCATTGAATCCATAAATCACCGCGTCACTGGAAAACCGGCTATCCGACGGTTCGGATATTCGGTTTGGCAAATATCCGCCGAAGCGGTTTGCCGGGTATCTGAAAGTTCCTTTTTCCATATCTTCAAATCGTTCGTTTCTTGAATCATGCTGCAAATAAACAAGGATATTTTTGAATCCGTATCACTTCTCCGGCAAGTGGCAGCACGTTGCGTCGGTTGGCATTGATTGTCCGGGTCAAGCCTCTGTCCGATACCGCGTTAAGGGCGTAACTTTGCACCCGAACGGCAGGGTTCGCCACAGGTGGCGCAGCCCGGAGTTTGAAAGGCATTCCCCCAATCCGTCCCCGACGGATTTTTATGTTCACCTGAACATAGCAAGGTATGTTTTCAGCCGCTCAAAACATTTTGAGCAGCCACGAAAACGCCTTGCCCTTGCAGGGGGCGGGCTTACCCTCCGAAGTCGGGAAGCCTCTCAAACCTGCGGTGTCTGTGCCTCGAAACGGCGGCTTATGCCGTCAAACCGCTAAATCCAAAGTAATATGAGTGAAAAAAGAAGAAACAAAGGCGGGAGAAATCCCAAACTCGATCCGGCGGTGTTCCGCTACACCGTCCGTTTCAGCGAGGAGGAACACAACCGTTTCCTCTCCATGTTCGAGAAGTCGGGCGTTTACGCCAAGTCGGTTTTCCTGAAGGCGCACTTCTTCGGACAGCCGTTCAAGGTGCTGAAAGTGGACAAGACGCTGGTGGATTACTACACCAAGCTGTCAGATTTTCACGCGCAATTCCGCGCGGTCGGCACGAACTATAACCAAGTCGTGAAGGAACTGAGGCTGCATTTTTCCGAGAAAAAGGCGATGGCGTTGCTCTACAAGCTGGAGCAACAGACCGTCGAACTCGTAAAACTGAGCCGTAAGATTGTGGAACTTTCAAGGGAGATGCAGGAAAAATGGTCGCAAAAATCAGTATAGGAAACTCGTTGTACGGCGCACTTGCCTACAACGGGGAGAAGATCAACGAGGCGAAAGGGCGGCTTCTGACGACCAACCGCATCTACAATGACGGTACGGGAACGATGGACATCCACCGGGCAATGGAGGACTTTCTTGGCATGATGCCCGTGCGGTCGAAGGTGGAGAAACCGGTGGTGCATATCTCGCTCAATCCGCATCCCGATGATATTTTGACGGATACGGAGCTTCAGAACATCGCACGGGAGTATCTGGAGAAGATGGGCTTCGGTAACCAGCCATATCTCGTTTTCAAGCATGAGGACATCGACCGCCACCATCTGCATATCGTGACGGTCAGGGTGGACGAGAACGGCAGGAGCATAGACACCCGGAATAACTTTTACCGGAGCAAGCAGATAACACGCGAACTGGAACGGAAATACGGGCTGCACGACGCGGAACGCAAGAACCGCCGTCTTGACACGCCGCTGCGCAAAGTGGACGCTTCTGCGGGCGACGTGAAGAAGCAGGCAGGAAATATCGTCAAGGCTATCAGCGGGCAGTACCGCTTCCAGACGATGGGCGAATACCGCGCCCTTCTTTCCTTATATAATATGACGGTTGAGGAAGCGCATGGCAATGTGCGCGGACGCGAGTATCACGGGCTGGTCTATTCCGTCACGGACGATAAGGGCAACAAGGTCGGCAATCCTTTCAAGTCCTCACTGTTCGGGAAGTCCGTTGGCTATGAAGCTGTGCAGAAGAAGTTTGCCCGTTCCAAGCAGGAGATTAAGGACAGGAAACTTGCTGACATGACGAAACGCACCGTCCTTTCCGTGCTGGAAGGCACGTATGACAAGGAGAAGTTTGTAGCCGCGCTCAAAGGGAAGGGCATCGACACCGTACTGCTCTACACGGAGGAAGGGCGCATCTACGGAGCTACGTTCATCGACCACCGCACGGGCTGCGTGCTGAACGGCTCACGCATGGGCAAGGAGCTTTCCGCCAACGCCTTGCAGGAACACTTCACGCTGCCTTACGCCGGACAGCCTCCGATTCCTCTTTCCGTTACGGTGGAGGGACAAGAGGACAAACAAGGCTATTCCGGTGGGGAATACGAGAGCCATTCCGGTGGCATGAACCTGTTTGCCCCCGAAGGTCCGGCAGTGGACGCTGAAGAGGAAGCCTTCATCCGGGCGATGCAGCGCAAGAAGAAAAAGAAGAAGCGCAAGGGCTTGGGTATGTAATCGAAAATATCAACAATCAAAAAATCAATGTATGTCACAACAAGAAGACGATTTGAGGGCATTGGCGAAAATCATGGATTTTCTGCGTGCCGTGAGTATCATTTTAGTGGTCATGAACGTGTACTGGTTCTGCTATGAAGCTATCCGGCTTTGGGGAGTTGACATCGGCGTGGTGGACAGAATCCTGATGAACTTCAACCGCACGGCAGGGCTGTTCCGTTCCATCCTGTACACGAAACTGTTTGCCGTCCTACTGCTTGCCCTGTCCTGTCTGGGGACAAAGGGCGTGAAAGGTGAGAAAATCACTTGGGGACGAATCTGGACGGCTCTTGCCGTCGGCTTTGTGCTGTTCTTCCTCAACTGGTGGATACTGGCTTTGCCGCTACCGATAGAGGCGGTGACGGGACTGTATATCCTGACCGTTGGCGCAGGTTATGTCTGCCTGTTGATGGGCGGTCTGTGGATGAGCCGTCTGTTGAAGCACAACCTCATGGACGATGTGTTCAATAACGAAAACGAGAGTTTCATGCAGGAAACACGGCTTATTGAAAGTGAGTATTCGGTCAATCTTCCGACACGATTTTACTACAAAAAGCGTTGGAACAACGGCTGGATCAATGTCGTGAATCCATTTAGGGCTTCCATCGTGTTGGGTACGCCGGGCAGTGGTAAATCCTATGCGGTGGTAAATAATTTCATCAAGCAGCAGATTGAAAAGGGATTTAGTCAATACATTTATGACTTCAAATATCCCGACCTTTCAACTATTGCCTACAACCATCTGCTGAACCACCCGGAGGGCTACAAGGTGAAGCCGAAGTTCTATGTGATAAACTTTGACGACCCGCGACGCTCACACCGTTGTAATCCTATCCACCCGGACTTCATGGAGGATATTACAGATGCTTACGAGAGTGCGTACACGATTATGCTCAATCTCAATAAAACGTGGGTGCAGAAGCAGGGCGACTTCTTTGTGGAATCACCTATTATTCTGTTTGCCAGCATTATATGGTATCTCAAAATCTATAAGGGTGGTAAGTATTGCACGTTTCCCCATGCCATTGAGTTTTTGAACCGTCGTTACGAGGATATTTTCCCGATTCTTTCCTCATATCCCGAACTTGAAAACTACCTATCACCATTCATGGATGCTTGGCTCGGTGGGGCGGCTGAGCAGCTTCAAGGGCAGATAGCAAGTGCAAAAATTCCGCTCTCGCGAATGATTTCCCCGCAACTCTATTGGGTAATGTCGGACAGCGAGTTTACGCTGGACATAAACAATCCCGAAGAGCCGAAAATCCTGTGCGTGGGTAACAATCCCGACCGTCAGAATATTTACGGTGCGGCACTCGGTCTGTATAACTCCCGTATCGTAAAGCTCATAAACAAGAAGGGGATGCTGAAGTCGTCGGTTATTATAGATGAACTACCGACGATATATTTCAAGGGGCTGGACAACCTTATCGCCACCGCACGAAGCAACAAGGTTGCCGTGTGTCTGGGCTTTCAGGATTTCAGCCAGTTGGTACGCGACTATGGCGATAAGGAAGCCAAAGTCGTAATGAATACCGTCGGCAATATCTTCTCCGGGCAGGTGGTGGGTGAAACCGCCAAGACGCTATCCGAACGTTTTGGAAAGGTCTTGCAGAAACGGCAGTCCATATCCATCAACCGACAGGATGTTTCCACCTCCATCAATACGCAGATGGACGCGCTTATCCCGCCCAGCAAGATTTCCGGCTTGACGCAGGGAATGTTTGTCGGTTCTGTGTCCGATAACTTCAACGAGCGTATCGAACAGAAGATTTTTCACTGTGAGATTGTCGTGGATGCCGAGAAGGTGAAGCGCGAGGAAAAAGCCTACAAGAAGATACCCGTCATTACCGACTTCACGGACGAAAAAGGTAACGACCGCATGAAGGAAACGGTGCAGGAGAATTACAGGCGAATCAAGGAGGAAGTCAAGCAGATTGTTCAGGAGGAACTGGAACGGATTGCCAACGACGAAAATCTGAAACATCTGTTACAGCAGAAATAACAGAGCTGACGGGGTACAATGAAAACGGGCGGAGCAAAGTGTCAAACTTGTTCCGCCCATTATTTTCTTCAGGTATTCTTTGTTTATCTTCTCATGCGCTCCATCTCTTCATCACGGAGCATCTTCTCGTTCAGTTTTTCCTGCATTTTGTCAAGGAAATAGGTGCGGCTCTCGTTCTTCCGGCGTTTGATGTCGATGTAGAAACGGTAACAGTCCTTTGATTCCACACCGAATATCTTGTACAGGAGTGGGGCGAGCTGTTTGAGCGGCATATTGCCGTTGTTGATACAGCCCATCTCGTTGATGCCGTAGATCAGTTCCACGAGATCGATGGCGTTGCCCGTCCATTGCAAGGGTGAGGCGGTATTTTCGTTTGTGTTGTCGGTGGATGTTTGGATGGGGATTCGTGGCGGCACTTGGGGAGCGGCAAGAAACTTCTGCATCTTCCTTACGAAAGAGAGAGCCTTGCTGACATAGTTGGCTATTTCCTTCTTTTCTTCGGGAAGGTTACGCACGGGATGATGCTGTAATTCGATTTCGATGTAAGCCAACGCGATGATGGTCCGGTTCGTGTCCGGGCTGCCGATACACAGTTCGATCACTTGGGTGGCGAAAGCCGTGTATGCTTTTTCCATATTGCAGTCCCCGGCTTCGTTTATCTGGCGGAAGAAATCGGTTTCCGCCAATAAAAAATAATTCATGTCCTGTCAATTTTGAAATTTTACACTCTGTTTTCGGTATGCGCACATGAATAATATTGGCAAAAATCGCGACCAAAAAGCAAAAAATCCGGCACGGTCTTTACAACGTACTGGATTTCAGCGCAATAATAATTGATGTTTTTTATCCGGCATGAATTATGGCAGTCTTAAAATGTTCTTTTTCAGAACATTGCTTTATTAAACGGATTATAAAAGTGTTCTCCTATGGAACATTCCGGCTATTTCATGGTTTCCATGCGTGTGTAGATGCTCCGGTACACTCCATTGGAATAACTCTTTTGTGAGGAGAGTGTCCAGCGTGCTTCAGGTAGTGCCGACTTGAAGAAATGCCGTCCCGTTCCCGATATGAAAGGCACGGTATATAGAATAATCTCATCCACCACCCGCATACGCAACAGCCCGTTGATATAGTCCGAATTATCGGGAGTGGCTTCTGCGAGATAGCAGATGTTGGTATTGTCTTTCCGCCATTCGTCCAGCATGGAGATGGAGTAGTCCGGCGTGACATGGTAAAGCGCGTTTTCCCTTATTTTGTCAATATCGCAGCGGTCAAGGCGTAAATCCTCATACGCTTTGCCATATAATTCTGAAGAATGACACCCGTCCATCGTGAGGACGGCAAGAATCTGAACTTTACCCATAGCCTTTTTCTTTCGTTGGGCAAGGAGCAAAAAAGTAGCGTGCAATCCACACTACTTCTAATGGAGGCTCTGGAATGCCCTAACAGGAATAGGTGAATGCACGCTATGCGTAGGCATAGCATAAGCAATCACGCAATAGTTCCTGTTAATGTCAATTTTCCAGATTTCCATTAGAAACACCTTGCGGTCTTATGTTATATATCGGCGGCGAAAGGCTCCCCAATCGCCGTTTACCTTCAAATGTTCATGCAAAGATAGCTAAATTCAGTGAATTACCGGCTATGATTGCCTGAATTTGTATTTCAACCCATACTCTTCCAGTTTGCTGTACAGCGTAGTACGTCCTATTCCGAGCAGTTCGGCGGCAACCTTTCGGTTTCCGTTCGCCTGTTTCAACGCACGCAAAATCCGCTCCTTGTCTTCCGCGTCGTTTCGCAGGGCGAAACTGACAGGTGAGGTTGGTTTCGTCACGGCAAGTTCCAGATGCTCTTTCATGACAACACCTTCCTGCGCCTGCAATACAGCACCCATAACTTTCTGCCGAAGTTCCCGCACGTTGCCCGGCCATGCGTGTGTCAGCAACGCTTTACGTG
>CAMTJK010000013.1 GCA_947072805.1 uncultured Prevotella sp. | reverse complement strand
TTAACTTTAAAATGTCTATAACTGCAGCAGGAAAAAAAAAGACTGAGTAGTTACTTTCATAAAAGTAAATAAATGTTATACGTGCAAAATTGCACTGCGTTTTGTGAGGTGTTTCGGATGGTTTTCGGGGGGAGTGAGTGTCTGCTTATTTTTTACCGAAAAAGATATTGTACAGACAAACTAAGAAAATGCTCCACAAAATGATATTCATAAGCTTGGAGTGTTGCCGCAGGAAATGGGGCGGACGAGGGTTTGACGATGTTTGTTATCTCACTCTTTCTTTACGGTTTTGTCGTAGAAAATCCAGAGTATGGCGCAGATTATTACTGCCGATACCCATCCGCCTATCACATCTACTGCGTAGTGGGCGTATATGTAGACAGTAGATAGACAGAGCAGTATGTAGAAAGGCAGCATGACGTAAAGCAGCCGGCGGTTGCGTGTAGTCCATGCAAGTATCATCAGAATGGTGCTCACTCCTACGTGACTGCTTGGAAATGCGGCAGTTGGACGTTCGCCGGCATCGTGTGCCTGACGCACCATGTCGTAGAAGAAGCCGTCTTTCCATCCCGGTGTGGCGAGAGCGTTGCTGTGATCGGCAAAGTAGTGACCTATGTCGGGGAATATGCCTTTGGCGATGTTGTCAAGTCCCACTGCCTCGTAGTAGTATTGCGGACCGGCAACGGGCAGAAATATGTAGATGATATAGTAAATGAAGAATGATGTGAGGATGATGAATGAAGCCCGTCCGAACTGTTCGTATCTGAAGACGAAGAAGAACAGTGTGACGATGGCTATGAGTGGATAGTAGCAGGCGTAGCCGAGGCACATCAGTTCGCTCATTACGGCGCCGTCAAACTTCTCTGCAAAGAGCAGCGAGGGCTGACATCCGAAGAGCGTCTGGTCGTAGCGTGCGAACAGATGGTCGAGATTGGCGAACATGCGGTTGAACTCGTATGTGTCGGGGTACCACCATGACAGCAGTGCCATTTGTGCGACGATGCGGCAGAGGCGTGTGAAGCGGCACGGTATCATGCGGTAGACGCCCCATAGTGCTGCGGTCATTACCACTATTCTTAGTCGTCCCCACAGCATGGCTTCAGGATTGGAGAGCTTGGTGTAGGTGAACAGCATGAGCAGGAGTGTGAATGCCAGATAGGCGAGTACTGCCCATTCCAGGGCAAGGAGCCCTTTCTTTGGTTTTTTCTCTATTTTGAATAGTGATATAAGAAATTTCATATTACATGTTTTACGGGCGTGTTCGTGAATATGCCGATTGCCTATATATATAAAGATGTGATGTGGTGGTGTGATTTACAGCCAGCCGTTTTCGCGATACCATTTCACAGCCAGTGCCACGCCCTTTTCGAGGTCATATTGCGGTTTGTATCCGAGTTCGCGTTCTGCCGGCGATATGTCGCAGCGCCAGTTGCGCTGTTTCATTATGTTGTATTTGTCGTTGTTGAGGGCAGATATCTTGCCCGTCATCCGTCCTATGTATTCGCCGCAGAATGTTATGATGCGCAACAGCCATATCGGAGCCTTGATGCGCAACACCCATGGGCTTCCCATTTCCTTTATGAGCAGGTCGCTGAATGTGCGTGAGGAGTATACGTAGCCGTCACTAAGAAAATATTTTCTTCCGTCTTTGCCGTGTTCGAGTGCAAGGAATACGGCCTGCACAACGTCGAGCACGTAGACAAATGTGATGTCTTGCGGTTTGTAACCCACAGAGAAGTCGGTATGGTTTCTGATGCTCTGTGCCATCATGAAGTAGTCGCGTTCGCGCGGACCGTAGACGCCCGTCGGGCGGAGTGTGACGCAGGGAAAGTTGGTCAGGGTGTCAAGGAACATCTCGCTCTCCAGTTTGCTTTTGCCGTATGCCGTGTTTGGCTGTGGGGTGTCCGTTTCGAGAATCTCTCCATAGGGTTGCTTCTCCCTTACGGGTCCGAACACGCTGAGGCTGCTCACGTAGACAAATTTCTTCAGAGGCATCTGAAGCCGTTGCAGTGCCATTACGAGATTCTTTGTGCCTTCGGTGTTTATGCGGTGAAAGTCTTCCGCGTGCAGGCATTTTGTGGCTCCGGCAGCATGCACCACATAGTCGAACTGCAGTCCGCACATCTTCTCGATCATTTCTGTCTGGCTGTCGAGGTTCAGCTCAATGAAGTTTATTCTGTTGTCGGAAAGATACTTCCTGCTGCTTGTCTTGCGCACTGCAGC
The DNA here is from genome assembly GCA_947072805.1 of uncultured Prevotella sp. GTDB lineage: Bacteria > Bacteroidota > Bacteroidia > Bacteroidales > Bacteroidaceae > Prevotella. The sequence goes on along the minus strand of CAMTJK010000013.1, from coordinate 21,787 downwards.
CCACACTTCCATGCCGCGCTTGAGAGCCTCTTCAACGATAAAACTGCCGATGAAGCCGCTTGCGCCTGTTATTAGAATGTTCATGAGTGTTACAATTTTGGTGCAAAGGTACTATTTTAAAATAAATTATTAGTCAATATAGGCTAAAATACGGACTTTTTTTGTTCCTTTGCAATGATAGGATATGCCTTTATTGGCAGTCGTACAAGCCTCGTGCAGCTGCATTTATGGGCATGTTTTATGCAACTGACAAACTAAAACGAATATTATGGGAAAGAAAAAAGGAGGAAAGAGAATGACGAAGAGCCAGGTGTCCGATGCTCTCGAGTCGTTTTTCAGAGCGAATCCGAACAAGACTTACAGTTTTAAGGAGATATTCAAGGCATTGAAGTTAAACACTCATCCCCTCAAGATGCTTGCCATCGACGTGATGGAGGAGATGGCATGGGATGATTTTCTGATGAGGGTAAGCGACAATTCCTACCGGCTTAACAATACCACGCAGGTGCAGGAGGGCACATTCAGACGCAAGTCGAACGGCAAGAACAGTTTCATCCCCGATGATGGTGGTCTGCCCGTGTTTGTGGCAGAGCGCAATTCGATGTGGGCTCTCGACGGAGACCGTGTGCAGGTAACGTTTATGGCACGCCGCCAGAAGCACATCAAGGAAGCCATGGTGACGGCGATAATAAAAAGGGCGCACGACACAGTGGTGGGAAAACTGCGTGTGGAAGACGATTGGGCTTTTCTCATCACCCCCGACAATGTGTTTCCAAACGACATCATCATACCTAAGTCCGCACTCAAGGGCGGAAAGACCGACGACAAGGCTGTGGTACGTGTGACACGATGGCCCGACGACAACCACAAGAACGTGTTCGGAGAGGTGCTTGATGTGCTGGGAAAACAGGGCGACAACAACGTGGAGATGCATGCAATACTGGCACAATACGGTCTGCCGTACAAGTATCCGAAGGAGGTGGAAGACGCTGCCAACAAGATAACGGGAGAGATAACGCCCGAAGATTATGCCGAGAGGGAGGATTTCAGGGATGTGTTTACCTGTACCATCGACCCGCACGACGCCAAGGACTTCGACGATGCCTTGAGCTTGCGCCGTGTGAACGAGAATCCCGATGATGCCTCGTCGCCGCTATTGTGGGAGGTGGGCGTACACATTGCCGACGTGTCGCATTATGTGACAGAGGGTTCTGTCATCGACAAGGAGGCTGTAAAGCGCGCCACGAGTGTCTATCTTGTGGACCGCACAATACCTATGCTTCCTGAACGTCTGTGCAACTTCATCTGCTCGCTGCGTCCTGACGAGGAGAAACTCGCATATAGTGCCATATTCCTTATGGACGACGATGCACAGGTGAAGAAGTGGCATCTCGCCCATACTGTCATAAAGAGCAACCGCCGCTTTGCCTATGAGGAGGTGCAGGATATTCTCGAAAAGAATGGGGTGGTGGACGGCACCGGAAAACCGGCACCGGCTCCCGGTCCACAGGGATACGTAGGCGAATATGCCGACCAGCTGATACGCCTCGACAGCCTTGCCAAAAAGTTGCGCGAAGCCCGCTTTGCCAATGGCGCCGTAAAGTTTGACCGCGAGGAACTTCACTTCGATGTGGACGAGCAGGGCAAACCCACACGCTGTTACTTCAAGAAATCGAAAGATGCCAATAAGCTCATAGAGGAATTTATGCTGCTTGCCAACCGCAGTGTGGCTGAAAGCATAGGCAAGGTGAAGAAGGGTGAGAAGGCAAAGACATTGCCATACCGTATACACGACCAGCCGGACCCGACAAAGCTCGAGACGCTGCGCACCTTTGTTGTGAAGTTCGGATATAAGATGAAGACTGCCGGAACTAAGGGCGCCATATCAAAGAGCCTTAACTCGCTGATGGAGCAGTGTGCAGGCAAAAAGGAACAGAACCTTATAGAGACCGTGGCACTAAGGGCTATGATGAAGGCAAAATACAGTGTGCATAACATAGGGCACTACGGACTGGCCTTCGATTATTACACGCACTTCACTTCGCCGATACGCCGCTATCCGGATACTATGGTCCACAGGCTGCTTACCAAATATCAGCTTGGCGGACGTTCTGCCAACAAGGATCATTATGAGGAGCTTTGCGAGCATTGCAGCAATATGGAACAGATAGCGCAGAATGCCGAGCGCGATTCAATAAAATACAAGATGGTGGAGTTTATGTCTGACAAGATAGGAAACACTTACGAAGCGCACATCAGCGGAATACAGAGTTACGGAATATACTGTGAGATAGACGAGAACCACTGTGAAGGCATGATACCCATGCGCGATCTTGATGACGATTACTACGACTTCGACGAGCGCAACTACTGTCTTGTGGGCAGACGCTTCCGCCATAAGTACCAGTTGGGCGATGCTGTGAAGATAAAGGTAGCCAAGGCTAATGTGGAAAAACGGCAGCTTGACTTCACGCTTGCTGACGAATAAGTAACCCGACAAAAAAAGACTTTGAACTTTGTGTCCTGACATGTTGTGCTGTATGTTGTCAGCCTGTTATGTCACCGGAATCACAAGATTCAAAGTCTTCTTTTTGCGGGTCTGTTAAACCCAAATCGTCCATTAGACTGTTATGCGCAAACATACTTTCTTTTTGTCATCTGTCTTTTCGTTTATCAGTTACAATGGAACCCCATTGCTCCCTCAAAACGTAAAGACATCTGTTCAAAAATATAAGCAGTTATCATCATAACGCTAATGGCCGATTTGGGTTAAACCCCGGTAGGTCATCAGATGGTATCTTCCGGAATATCGTTATTTGTAACGTTTCCTATTTCATTGTCTTCAGCAGTGATTTTTCCGAACTGCTCTTCATAGTTAGCCTTGTTCATTTCGATGGCGCGCAGACTTGCTGTTCCAGCATTGACATCGCCACCGTTCACTTCAGCCTGCAAAGCTTTCACCTCGTCTATCTTGCCTTGCTTCAGAGCCTTTATCTGTTTGGCCTGTGCACGGGCTTTCTTGTATATCTTCTTCATCTCGCTACCGCCCATGCTGATAATGTTCGGACCAGCTTTCAGATATTTGGCGTATGACAGAGCCTTCATGCCAAGTCCGGGCAGTGCTGCCGTGGCTGATGTCGTATAGGCTGCCATGCCGGTCATGTCGAGAGCTATCTGCGGATAAGCCATTATCAAGTCCATGTTCTGCTGAAACGCTTTGTTCGAGCTGCGCAGATTGCCATCCTTGTCTACTACCTGATACTGCGTGTCTTTCTCGCCGTTCTCGTCGATGACGGTTATTTCTGCCACCTCGTAGAATTCGATGTTGTTGCAGTAGCCTTTAATGTTGTTGTATAGAGTATCGCATTTCAGAAGATATTCATCAAAGCTGGCATCTCCGGTAAGTTCGGGAAGAGCCCATTTGAATTCTTTCTTCTTTTTCTGTGCGTTTACCTCTGTGGGCATCATAATGCCTGCAGCAAGCAGGCAGATTAAAATTAGAGATAACTTTTTCATAAGATGTTTTGTTTATGGTTAATAATTTTATTCTTTTGGGAATCTTACCTTCACGTTCTTGTCTACGGTAAGATTTTCTACACTGACATACTTGTTCTTCTTTATGTTGCCGTTGCCTACGGCTTCAAATATCAGCGAGCGGTATTGTCCGGGCTGTAAGGTGAAGCTGAAGCGTCCGTCGGGAGTATTCACTGTCATTATGGTTTCGCCTTTGTGCGGATAGGATATGCTTGCCATGTCCTCGCACACGCTTGCTTGCGAACCGTATATCCTGACATTACTGATAGGAGTTTCCATAAGCTTGCCGCCCTTGTATTCGCTCATCACGAAACGGCCCTTGAATACGGTTCCCACCTTGCTCTTCTCTGCTTGCAGGCGGTTGGCTTCTTCCAGATAGAAGGCATCGTTTGTTTCTTTGTTCAGTGCCTTGTATCGTTCCGAGATATTGTCTATCATATTGAAGAGCTCTTCCTTATTGATACGCTGGTTTTCTGCCGTGATTTTGTACAGCCGGTCAGACAACTCGTCTGTTTCCTGCTTGAATTTGGCAAGCTCCGCCATCTTGTTTGCACTTTGCAGTGCAGCCTGCTTGTTGACGGCAGACACTCCGCTTTCCTCGGCGGCGCTTCTGAAGAACTGCTCGGCAGACTTGTAGTCGCGGCTTTGCTTGTGGCTTTCGGCCTGGTGTATCATCTCTTCGTATTTTGTCTTGAATACTTCAACTTTCTTCGACAACACGAGTATGTTGTAACGACGCTTGTCTTTGCTGTTCAGTGCCAGAAGATCGTCGGGGTCTATTGTGCGTTCGTTGGTGCCTTCGCCTTTCACGCTGATGTAGGTGAGTTCGTTGAGCAGCGCGACGCCTTCATTGTAAGCGTCTTCGCATCTCTTGGCCTCATTTTCCTGTTTCTTTATTTCCTCTTCAGTGGCACCTTTATCAATAAGGACGTCTATCTGTGCGTCGGCCTTTTCGTACTGCTCTTTGAGGAGCTTGATGCGTTCCTGCATTGGCTGGTAACTGTCCAGCTTCACGATGAGCGAATCTACATAGGCTCCAGCCTTGTTCTTTCCGCTTTTGAAGATGGCTTTCAGCTTGGGACTGTATGTCACTTTCAGCTTTATTTCGCTGTTGAACTCTATCAGTGCCCATCCGTTGCCGCTTCCTATATAGCTGTCGCCGTCATTGCCGGTTTCCATGGTGATAGGGTTCTTTACCATTTCCACGTTAAAGTATATGTACTCGTTGGCATTGAGAAGGGTCTGACCGGTCTTTTCGCTGATGGCGGTGCCTCGCTGCGATACGTTGAATACGCGGTCTCGGCCTCCGCTTATGTCGAGAATCATTTCGTATTCGTAGTGGTCACCCACCTTTTGGGCTTTGTCAGCCACGGCGTCTTTCTTTACTGTAGAGCTGATTACGATGTCGTTGGCTTTCGACATGAAGATGACGCCGGCTTTTCCGTTCAGCTTGGCGGCTTTGGTAAGTCGGTTATCTTTTGATATCGTTATCAAGGATTGCGCCATTGTCATGGCGGCGGTCATCATCATCATGCCGAGGATAATCAGTTTCTTTTGCATTATCTTCCTGCTTTTGTTTAAGGATTTGTCGTGTTTCTATTGTATCATGTCCTCAACGGAACTCATGTTGAAGATGTCTTCTTCCGCCAGCTTCTGTTTTGTACCGCCTGTGGTACCAACGTAAGTGGGCTGCCATGTACGCACTTCTATGACAGGTTCTGCCTCGTTCGTGAAGTTCCACAGCAGGAATACGTAACCCTCGTCGCTGTAATTGCTCGACTTCCACTCCTGACGCAGACGCACACCATAGAAGTTGGGGTTGTTTTGCGAGCGTGTTATGCCCGGACAGCCACCGCTTGCTGTGCCGTTGCTGTCGCCGATCTCGCTGAATTTCACTTCGATATATTTGTTGCGCAGGAATGCTCTTTTCAGATTCTTAAGGTATTCCTGCTTGTTCTGGCGGTTGTATATTACTTTGGCGTTTGACTGTCCGAGGTCGTTGGGGCGTGTGTGTACCACCTTACCTGTTATGATGACGGCGTCGTCACTGAATATCTTTTCCATAAAGTCGATATTCTTTGTACAGTAAGCCGTACGGAACTGCTCGATATAGTCGAGGATAATCATGCGACGTTCGGTTTCCACTACCGAGCCGCAACGTTCCATGCTCTCCGAGAGCTGTGCATCGAGTGCGAAACGGAAGTCTATGATCTGTCCGTTAGTGCCAAATTCCACTACAGCCTCCTGATATGTACCGCTTGTAAAGGCGTCGTCCTGCGGGTCTATGATGAGAGGAATCTGTCGCAGCAGGTAGCTGTTTTTGAGCGGCCAGCAGCGGTCTACCACTTCCTCGTCGTCGCAATAGAAGTGAACGGTAGACCATAATGTTACGAGCATGTTCTTTGCATGGTCGTCCATGGGCAGTGCTACCGTGTTTATGTCGCGTTTCTCGTTGTAGGCATTGTTTATTTCCGTGAGTACGACACCTAAGTTTTGCTGCATGGTGGAGATGATGGCGGGATTGTCGAAACCCTCGTCGGTGGTAATGGTAACGGTTACAGCTTTGGCACATAGACATGTGGTCATTGCCATAAAATATATCAAAAACTTTTTCATATTCGTTGTATTATTGTTTCTTTTATTATTTAGCCAATTTTACTCCGATGGCGCCACGTCCCTTGTAGTTGCTTAGTGCATCGCTTGCGCCGGTCTTCAGGTTCTTGCGCTCGGCACCGGTGCTGAGCACAGCCTCGATGTTGCCTTCGCGGTTGAATACCACCATAATATAATTTTCTGGAGATTGCAGGTTGCTTAGTTTGTTGTAGTCGGTTACTTTGCCTTCTTGCTTGAGTTGCTTGAGGAGAGCTGACAGTTGTCCGGTGTTCTCCACGCCGATCAGTTGTGATGTCACTTCGTCAAGAGGTTCTACGGTCGAGGTTCCGGCCTTGTTGTTGTTATTCACCTCTTCAGGCGTTTCGGTGACGCTCACGTTTGTTACGGGTATGATGTCGTTTTTATTCACATACATGAAGGCACGGTACATGTTTCCACGCGGCAGTGTCATGTTCTCCACTGCGTAATTTGTGTTTACCGTCACCACTTTGTTTGAGCCTGCAAATTTCTTCTGCTTGGCAACCCACTCGTTGATGTTCTGGTGCAGTATATCTTTGGCAAGGTCTATTGCCGACTGCTGGTCGGGTAGGGTGGCCTCGGCATAAATATAGGAGCTGCTTTTCTTTATTTTGTTTATCTCCTTTTTCTGTTCCTCTGTTGATTGCTGTGCTGATGCGGAGGAAATGAATGTTGCTGCCATGACAGCTGCGCACAATATTCTCTTGATGTTCAACATATTTGGCATTGTTATTTGATAGGTTCGAATTCGTTTGCGTTAAGTACCTTGTCTGATACGTTGTGCAGTGGGATGTAGCAGTAGAGCCGCGCGGATGTCTTCACCTTACTCTTTGTTCCCAGCCCTTTTTCGGGCACGTTGATGCTAAGCAGATGCACATATCCGCCAAGACGGTTCACCATGAAGACGCTTCCGCTGTAGGCATCGTCTTTTTTGCCTTTCAGTCCGAAGTAAGGTTGGCAGCCTTCATCGATGCAGAATTGCAGCCATGCACGGTAGTCTACGGTTGCCTTTTCCGTGCGCAAACCGTATTTGTCGAGCAATATGTCTACTGTAAGGTTGTTTTCAGCCTCAAGCGAGAGCATCATGTTTGCCAATGTGTGCGATGGTCTTTGCATGCTGTTGGTCAGCTGCCATTCCGATTTCGTGTCCGGACGGCTGAAATATAAATCATTGCGCACGTTGGGGCTGACAAAATAGTTGCCGCTCTGCGTGTAGACAGTCATGTTTTGGGGAAATGCGTGGCTTGTTTGTTGTTGCTTTTCTGCCTTGTAGCGGCGAAGATTGCGGAAGATGTTCTGTTCCAGTTCTATGGTATTGCATCCCGACAACAGTTGCCAGTCCATGGGGAATGATATTTCCAGTACTTTCTTCCCGTCTTTGTTCCACGCCACTTTGTACACATGCAAGTCTACATGGCTCTCGCTGAATTCAGCTGTTGTGTCTATTTGTAGAGATGTCAGAGCAGAGCCCGTGGAGAAATGCACATTGTCCCATCCCATCTTTGTACCATATTCGCTGTCCTTTGGTGTTACCTGCATGGCAAGCAGATAACGTTCAAGGAAGTCGTATATGGGCATGGGATTGAGTGTTCTCAACTGTTGCGGAAAGAGCAACAGTCCGATGTGCTCTATCTCGTTCCATTTGTTTACGCGTATTGTCAGCGGATGTTGCTTGTATTTATATGTGTTGCATACACCGGGACGTAGCGCGTCAAGACCTTGCAGATTGGCATGGCTGGCCAGTTCTTTCAGCCTGTTGTTTGCAAACGAAGCTGCTTTTGTTCCGTTTACGTTCAGTGCAAGCATCAGAAGCACTGCTGTTATAATCTTTCCCAACATAAAAATCCTAATTAATACGTTCCGATGCACGGAGAAAAAAACTTCTTGCGTGCATCGGAACATGTGGATTAATGTTATCTGTGTACTTTGATGGTACCACCGTCTTTCTTGTAGAGAGTGACGAATGACGGTTTTCCGTTTTCGAATACTCCTTCTATACGGTCGCCGTTCTCAGCCATCACGTCTTTCGAGCTTACTACTTTCTGTGTTGTGGTGTAGCGAAGTGTGCCGGCTCCGTCCGGTTTACCGTCCACTATCTCGCCGGAATAAGTTCCGTAACCGAGGTTAAGAGTACCTTGATAGCGTTCTCCCGGGGCGTGACCTGCAGGTTTCTTCGGCTTCGGCGATACAGCATCCGGCTTCTTGCCGCTGTCCTTTTCGTCTACAACTTCGGGCTGCTTCACTTCTTCAGGCTCTTTAACATCCGTTACCGTTGCCGTATCTTTTTTCAGTGTGTCAGTCACTTGCGGTGCCGGTATCTCTATGGGTGTTTCGTCAGCCGGCTGGCTGCTGTTTCCCGATATGCTTATTCCTATAATCACTCCGGCAGCCACAACAACAGCGCCGATTCCCGAATAAAGCAGTTTGCCGTTCTTCTGCATCCATGTCTTGGGAGGCGGGCATTCTTTCAGAGTTTTACCACATTCTGCGCAGACAAACTCTTTGCGTGCCGGTATTTCCTGCACTTCCTTTGCCTTTGCTTTTGTACAGTTGTCATTCAGACACAGACCGTATCTGTATCTAAGACGTTCTTGATTTTTGGGTGTTGCCATTTCTGTTTATTCTATTTTTATTATTGTTCCGTTAGTTTTTACATTGTGGGTGGCATTGTTGGTGGCATTGGCGGAGTAGCCGGACCTGCTGGCGGCATGGGTGGCATCTGCGGTGCAGCCGGAGCGAAGAGCGACTGCATGGCGGGTATTTGTCCGGCAGGAGTCCATGCCGGCATGCCTTCCATCCAGGCCATTGTCTGCGGCGTCAGCTGTCCGCTGGTTACCAGTTGCTTGCATATCTCACGTGTATAGGGACCATAGTTCTGTCCTCCTATATAGAGATGTACTTTCAGTTCCGGTTCCGAGTTGGGCGGCAGAGGCATTCCGCCGGGAGGTGGCGGAGGCAGTACCACGCCTTGCGGTGCAGCGGTTGCTACCTGCGGTTGCGGCTGGGTTGCTTGTGCTGCTTGTGCTGCAGCCTGTGCAGCTATCTCCTCGGCGTTCTCTACGGCGAAGAGTGAAGGCAGCTGACTGCCGTCGCCCTCACTGTGCAGGAGTATTGCGTTGCATTCGTCGGTGCTGGCGTTGCCGGTGTTCATGAACGATTCGTAGCGCTGCTTGTAGGTTTGGAGCCAGTCGATGGCGCGCATCGGGTAGCAGTACGATACCGTTACGATGGACAGTTCGTCCTTGCGTGGGCTTTCGCTGTTGAACACGATTACGGTGCGTGCCGTGCTTTGGTTGAACGAGTTGCGGAAAGCTTCTTCCAGTTTTGTGGCGAATCGCTTCTGGCCTTCGTTATCGTTGGGTGAAGGAATGGATACGAGTATCACCTTCTTGTTTATGCTGGCAGGGTTGGTCGGACTGAGCGTTCCCTCGTTGTTGCGCAGGTGGAGCTGCATTTGGTCGTTGTTTAGATACAGATATGCGCCGCTCTGTTTTGCTATCTTCGTGGCAAACACTTTGATGTCCTCGTCTGTGCGCAGCTTCTGCTGGAGCTGTGTGAGGATGTTCAGGCCCAGCACCTTGTTGTCGCTGTCAGCCTTTTCGTTGTGCTTTGCCTTTACTATTTCGGTGAGCTTTATGTCGAATGCGTTGGTAATGTCGTCCACGCTGATTTCATTTGCTAATGCTCCGAAGTTTGTGAATTCGGTGTTTGGCAATATCGATTCGCGGAGTTGGCGTGAAATGTTCGGCATTTCAATTTTGTCAATCTTCAGGTCGGTCTCAAATTCAGCCATAGCTTCCTCTTCGCTCACTTCAATGATGGCACCCTTCGGGTCTTCCAGTCCCTTGTTTACCTTGCGTTGTGCGGTAACGAGGCGTTCGGTTTCATCAATGGCTTCGTTTATCTTCTGTCCGAAAGCAGAGATGTCGGCATCCATCTTGCCGAATTCTATGAATACTTTTGCTGCGAGTTTCTTTGCAAATTCGAGTGCTTCAAGCCTTGTCTTGCTCGTGTAGTAGTCGGTAAGCAGTCCTTGGTGTTCGGCGTAGCGGCGTGCGCCCACGTTTACCATGCGCTGCAGGATGCCCAGCTGGCTCCATTCCTTTACATTGTCCTTGCATTCCTTGTCGCAGGCGTCGTAGTTTTCCTTTTCCTCTTTCGATGTGTTTTCCAGTTCGGTGCGTATTTCTCCCATGCGTTCGAGTATCAGTTTCGATACCTTCTGCAGTTCCACTATCGACACGTCGCCGGTCTTCCATTTGTCAAAGAGCTCTGCTTCCACGTTGTGGCGTATTTCACGTGACAGTTCGGGCAGCACGCGTTCCTTGCCTTCGTAGAACTTTTTCACGCCTTCCTCGCGGAAATGGTTCTCGAAGAATTCGCTCATAATGTTGTCAAGTTCCGTAAGCGGACAGCTTGCACCCTTGGCTTCATCGGCATAAGCCACGGCTTTGTCATGCCAGTAGTCGTTGAATGACGGGAAATCGGTGTCGCTTTCCAATATCTTTCTCTCGAGAGTGAGGTGAGGTATGTCTATCATCCATTTCGCCTGGTTGTCCTTGTCAAGATAAGCCTTGCGATAGTCCTTGTTGCGCTCTTCGTTCACGAAGCCCTGGTTCTCGCGCCAGTTGTTGTACTTGAACTGATACAGTGCACTTTCGCCCACTGTGTATGTGATGTGCTTCAGTACGCGTAGCTCCGGATAGATGACGCGCTTTATACCGAACGAGTTTATCTTCTTCGTGCGAGCTACGGGTATTCTGCCCGATGCGTCTTTGTTGGCGGTTTCGTCATATTCGTATGCGAAATCGTCCATGTTCTCGAAGTTGTAGGCTCTTATGATGTCGTCGTTGATGCTGTTCTCTCCGTTTACGAGGAATATGCGTGTGAACACATAGTCGCTTACTACTTTGGGCAGCTCTGTAAATGAGTTCATTACCAGGCCGTTCTCGTTCACGTTACTGTATACTGTAATACCGTCAGCCACGCCTTTCACGCGGTCGTTGTGGAATCGTGCTTCGCCTCCGCCGGTAACGTCGTGCGGGAACCAGCGTCCTGCCTGCAGGGCATTCAACTCGTTTATGGCTGCATATCCGTTTTGATAGTAGCGTCCCTGGTCTATGTCGCTCTTGGGCAAGTACATTTCCGGAATCATGGCATAAACGAGAATCTTTGCTGCTGGGAATGCCTTGCGGCTCTGTACTATCACGTCGATGATGGAGCCAGAACCCGTTCCGCCGCAGAGACCTGCGAAGATGTGTATGCAGAGCGAGCTTGAGTCTTCCGAAGCCTTTTGGCAGCGTGCATAGGCGTCATTCAGTGAGTTTACGAATCCGATGGCGTTGGCGGCGAAGAGCAGGCGACCAGCACGGCGCTTCTGTCCCGCTGCCTGACCCAGCGAGCCGATGGCTGTCTTCACGGCAGACACGTTGTTTACTATGCCTTTCACCGAGGGATAGTTGTTTATATGGTTCAGAATGTGTTCCACATCCACGGCTTTGATGTTGAGGAACTCGTTGTTCGTGAAAGATGCGTCCTGCCCCATCACGCGGAAGTCGGCGCGCGGACGTCCGTCTTTGGGCATCATTTCATCGGTAGAGTCCACGTAAAGCAGTGACACGGGGTGTTTGCTTCGTTCTTCCTGTGTGGGAAACTCTTCAAACATTCTCATCTTGAAAGCGCGGAGAATCTTACCTCCGGTACCTCCCAAGCCTACCAATATATGGTAGCCGTTGCTGAAACTTTTCTGTTCTGTTTTGTCCATAATCTTATATTAGTTAGATTTAGTAAATATTCTTCTATATAAAACATTCAAGTCTTGCCGTCGCCGGGTCTTATCTTCTCCTGCTTATGCGTCTGTTGCCGGTGCGGCTGAAGTGTCCTGACGTTCTGTGGCCGCTTGCTCTGTTATGCCTGCTGTAGCCGCGTGTACTGCCTGCCGTGTTTACCGACTTAACGGCTACAATGGCACACACTACAAGGAAACCCAGGCTCCACAGTACTCTTCGCAGTATGAAGCTGTTTATGCTACTTCTCACGCTGTTGCCTATGGTTTCCGGCAGCTTCTCTATAGAGGAAGCATCCACCTTTGCGCTTTCCAGATATGGCGCAACTATGGGATATTCGTCGCCTATGCGTTTCGTCACCTCCTCGGTGCCGGCTTCTATCATTTCACCTCTGGGTTTTACCACCGTGTTTACAACCGTTTCAGCCGATGCCTGCACGTCATCCACAAGCGATTTCACTTTCATTCCTCCAAAAATGAGGGCTATATTGAAAGTCAGGGCAATAAACAATACGAATCCCGACAAGAAAGTTAGCGGTGTATATTCGGCCTTATTCCACAATCCGCTGATTATAAGGTGTAGCAGGAATACGCAAACGGCAGACAGAATGACGCCCCAAACGATGCTGCTGAACGAAAATTCCAAAAGTCTGAATAGTGTAAACATGTGCGTTTATATATATAAATGTGCATTGTTCATGATTTACACAAAGGTAGTTATTATGAATTAATATCAGTTAATAAGATACTTTGTTTTAAGTTTCGTTTTTAAACTTTAGTAACCATCTGCCGAATTTTAACTGACATTAACTTAAAGGTTTCTTAAAATGTATAATTCCATGGTAATGGAAACTTATTTTGAGCATTTTTTCTTTACAATATTACTATGCAGCAGGTCTCTTTCGGTATACAGATATAAAGAAATCACACCTTCGGCAGCTACCGTGGTGTGATTTCATTCAGCCATATTGTGTTCTATTTCGTAATCTTGTCGTATGCGTGCAGCGGGTAGTCGGTAGTGTAGTGCAGTCCGCGGCATTCCTTGCGCTCGAGAGCCCACCGCGTGATGAGGTAGCCCACGTTTATCATGTTGCGCAGCTCGCAGATGTCGCGGCTTGCCTTTACGCGTTTGAAGAGCCTTTCTGTCTCCTCGTAGAGCATATCGAGGCGGTCCCACGCTCTGTGCAGGCGTAGGTCACTGCGCACTATGCCCACGTAGTTGCTCATAATCTGCGTCACCTCCTTTACGCTCTGTGTGATGAGCACCTTCTCTTCGTTTGTCATGGTACCCTCGTCGTTCCATTCGGGCACGCGCTCGTTGAAGTCATATTCGTCAATGTGTGCCAGAGAGTGCTTTGCAGCAGCATCAGCATACACAACAGCCTCTATCAGCGAGTTGCTGGCAAGTCGGTTGCCGCCGTGCAGACCTGTGCATGCACATTCGCCTATGGCGTAGAGGCGCTCTATGGACGACTGTCCGTTGAGGTCTACCTTTATGCCGCCGCACATATAGTGGGCAGCGGGACGCACCGGAATGTAGTCGGTAGTGATGTCTATGCCTATCTGCTTGCACTTCTGGTAGATATTGGGGAAGTGGCGTCGCGTCTCCTCTGCATCCTTGTGCGTCACGTCAAGACACACGTGGTCAAGTCCGTGAATCTTCATCTCTTTGTCTATGGCACGTGCCACGATATCGCGCGGAGCGAGCGACAGTCTCTCGTCATATTTTTCCATGAACGATTCGCCGTTGGGCAGGCGCAGAATGCCGCCGTAGCCCCTCATGGCCTCTGTTATGAGGAAGGCGGGATGCGTCTCTCCCGGATGATAGAGTGCTGTGGGGTGAAACTGCACGAACTCCATGTCGGCTACCGTTCCCTTTGCTCTGTACACCATAGCTTCGCCGTCGCCTGTGGCTATTACGGGATTGGTGGTAGTCTGGTATACTGCTCCGCATCCGCCCGTACACATCAGTGTAACCTTGCTGAGGTATGTGTCCACCTTTTGTGTGTCGGGATTCAGCACGTAGGCTCCGTAGCAGTGTATGTATGGCGTGCGTCTTGTGACGCGTGCTCCGAGGTGGTGCTGTGTTATTATTTCTACGGCAAAATGATTTTCTTTTATTGTTATGTCGGGATTGTTGCGTACGGCGGCCATCAGTCCGCGTTGTATTTCGGCTCCGGTATCATCGGCGTGGTGCAGTATTCTGAATTCCGAGTGTCCGCCCTCTCGGTGCAGGTCAAATTCTCCGCTTTCCTTGCGGTCGAAGTTTACTCCCCAGTTTACGAGCTCTTCAATCTGTTCCGGAGCGTTTCTCACCACCTGTTCCACAGCGTTGCGGTCGCTTATGTAGTCGCCGGCAATCATTGTGTCTTCAATGTGCTTGTCGAAGTTGTCAAGCTGCAGGTTGGTCACGGAAGCCACTCCGCCCTGTGCAAACGAAGTGTTGGCTTCATCGAGCGATGTTTTGCATATTATGCAGACCTTGCCCTTGTGTGCCTGTGCCACCTTCAGGGCGTAACTCATACCGGCAACTCCGGCACCAATGATCAGAAAATCGTATTTAAATACCATATCTTTTAAGCTTAATCGTGCAAAAGTAACCATTTTAATCCATATTGGGCGCGTACTAATGGTATATTTTTGCAAATCGAATGTCATATTTTGTCTGTTGCCGATGCCATGGCATACGATAAAGATAATCATATCCTGCCATATTGCAGCCCTCGTGCGCGCGTACAATAATAATATATAATAGGTCCTTAGACCGCGAAAGGATTTTCCCGAGAATGCCATATTTGCTTTTCACATCACTTTAGTCTATCTTCGCACCATATTGCCTCCCGCTTCATCTCGATATAGTCCGCTATGCCTTTGCCGAAACGGTTGTAATCCGGCACACAGATAGACTAAACTTACATGGTGTCTAATGCCCTATTTGGGATAAATAGCTTGTAAACGTTTGGCTGTTATTTCAAATAGCTGTAACTTTGTAGGGTAGGATTTATTGACATGAAGAGGCTTATCATCATTTTTACCTTTTTTGCTACGTTTGCGAACCTTTTATCGCAAACAGGAAACACAGCATGCGACACATGGAATGACACCTTGAAGGCAGATACTACGGCCCTGGACACCGCCGCAGTGATACCGTGGCCGCTCAATGTACAGCAGCGCATAGACGAACTTCTTGAGAACAGGATGTTTGAAACGTCGCAGGTGGGACTGCTCGTGTACGACCTTACCGCCGATAGCGCCATATTCTGCCGTAACGAGCGACAGATGATGCGACCGGCTTCTACCATGAAGATTCTGACTGCCGTGGCTGCCATCGACAGACTTGGAGGTTCGTATAGGCTGGTAACGTCACTCGATTATACCGGAACCATCGATAACGGTACGCTTACCGGCGATCTTTATTGCGTGGGCGGATTCGATCCGTTGTTCAATTCTGACGATATGAAAGCCTTTGCAGAGAGTCTGCGGAGCATGGGCGTGGACACCATAAGGGGCAGAATAATGGCAGACAAAAGCATGAAAGATGCCGATCGCCTTGGCGAAGGATGGTGCTGGGATGACGATAATCCCACACTCTCGCCCTTGCTTATATCAAGGAAAGACAGTTTTACGGCAGAATTCATAGACGAGTTGGTTGAGGCGGGAGTCACACTCGAGGTTACTCTCGGCGAAGGGAGCACGCCGACAGATGCCCACAAGGTGTGCTCGCGCTTCCATACCATAGACCAGGTGCTCATCAGAATGATGAAAGAGAGCGACAATCTCTTTGCCGAGGCTTTGTTCTATAACATCGCAGCGGCGTCGGGGGCGGTGCCGGCGAAGGCTTCCAACGCCCGTTCCGCCATAAGAAAGGTGATAGGCAAGACCGGACTTGACGGTGCTGCCTACAAGATTGCGGATGGAAGCGGACTTTCTTTGTACAATTATGTGTCGGTGGAAATGGAGGTACGCCTGTTGCGTTATGCTTATCAGAACTCGCAGATATATGTACATCTGTTACCCTCGCTGCCTGTTGCCGGTGAGGATGGAACGCTGAAGACCCGCATGAAAGGCTCTTTTGCTGCCGGAAATGTAAGGGCAAAGACTGGCACACTCACCGGAATAAGCTCGCTTGCAGGCTATTGCACTGCGGCAAACGGGCATACTCTGTGTTTCGCAATAATCAATCAGGGACTAATGAGAGCCGCAAACGGAAAGGCTTTTCAAGACCGTTTGTGCGATGCGCTGTGCCGACCGTAACGGATAGACAATGTGTAATCACCATATAGCAAAGAAATATTATAGTAGGAAAAACAGATAATAATCAACAACAAAAATGAAAACAATCGAGATTTATGTAGAGGAGTTCATTTCGCTCTGTGGACTGTCGGGAACAAGCGTTACGGTAACACGTCACATTCTGCTGGTGCTTGTGGCTGTGCTGCTTTCGGCCGCTGCCGGAATAGCCTGCCGCAAACTCATTATGCCGCTGGTCCATAAGCTGACGGAACACACAAGGACGCGATGGGACGATGTGCTGTTGGGCAAACCCATACTCATGGCGGCAAGCCGAATAGTGCCCGCCATAGTGATATGGGTGCTGCTGCCTATGGTATTTACCGAAATACCTGTGGTTCATGAGATTCTCAAAAGACTTACAGCCGTATACATTACCGTGATGTCGATGAAACTTGCAATCGTAATCATCGACTCGTTGAAGCAGATAGGCAACGACAGGCGCTCGGCTACCCACCAGTATCTGCATTCATTCTGCGGAGTGCTTAAGATTATAGCCATCTTCATTGCCGTGATAGTGGTGATAGCCGTTGTCATAAACAAGAATCCCGCCACTCTCTTTGCCGGTCTGGGTGCCACCTCTGCCATAATGATGTTGGTTTTCAAGGACACCATATCGGGACTTGTGGCAGGAATAAGGCTCACGAGCAACGACATGCTTCATAAGGGCGACTGGATAACGGTGCCGAAAGCGGGCATCGACGGCAACGTTGAGGATATCACGCTGACAACGGTAAAGGTGAGAAACTTCGACAACACCATCATGACGGTCACACCGCAGACTCTCGTGGACGATTCTTTCCAGAACTGGATAGGAATGCAACAGGGACCGGGACGCCGAGTGAACCGAAAGGTGTACTACGACTTCCGCAGCATACGTGCCGTAGACGAGACTTTGAAGGCGCAGATGGTGGAAAAAGGTTATTTCAAGGCAAACGATATTAAGCCTGGAACGGTAAACCTGACACTTTTCAGACAGTATGTGGAAAAATATCTTGCCGTCCATAAAGATGTAAACGCCGACATGACGCTCATGGTAAGACAACTCGGACCTACCAATACGGGCTTGCCGGTGGAGTTCTACTTCTTCCTGAAAGACAAGGAATGGGTGACATACGAGCATAACCTGGCTGCCATCATGGAGCACTTATATGCCATTACTCCCGATTTCGGTCTTGCCATCTACCAGCAGCAGATAGCTCCGGAGGTATGATGGTTTAGAAAATCCAAATAGAGATTAGAAACAAGAAGAGGGGCAGAACCTGCGCCGCACTGTGCGGACCACGGTTCTGCCCCTCTTCTTGTTATTTGTGTGCCGGTCAATCCCTAATCTGACGACCAGTTGGCGTTAGTCGTTATTCTGCGGCAGCTTCCTTTTCAAGTGCCACATAGTATTCGAGATCTTCTTTGCGGAAGCTCTTTATGAACGAATAGTGTCCGTTCACCTCTGCCTCGGCGTAACGTACGTACACGTTGGCACTCTTGGCAAAGAGCTCCGGTGCGCGTGTGGCGTCGTCGAGGATGAGGAGCGACATTATAATGTCTGCCGTCATCTCGTACAACCTGCGTGCGAGGAAGTCCTGTACAGCCTGGTCTTCGGCTTCTTTCACTGTGTTTACAGCCTCTTCGAGCTTCTCCACGAGTGCTGCCGTGCGCTCTTTGAGAGCCTGCAGCTCGGGAGCCACTTCGTTTTCAAGCATCTCCTTGATGATGGAGAGGTAGGTGCCGTTGGTGATGTAGCGTATTGCAGCCACCACCTGCAGCTGTGTGGTACCCTCGTAGATGGAGAAGATGCGTGCGTCGCGGTACAGTCGCTGGCTCTTGTATTCCATTATGAAGCCCGAGCCGCCGTGAACAGAGATGGCATCGTAGGCATTCTGGTTGGCATACTCCGAGTTCATACCCTTTGCAAGCGGAGTGAAGGCGTCTGCCAGACGTGTATATCTCTTCAGTTCGTTGCGCTCTTCGGGTGTCAGCTTACGGTCACGCTGTATATCCTCGAGACATTTGTATATGTCCACGTAGCGTGCTGTCTGATAGAGCAGCGAGCGTCCGGCGTCGAGCTTTGCCTTCATGCGCGAAAGCATGTCGTAAACCGGAGGGAAGTTGATTATTTTCTCGCCGAACTGGGCACGCTCTTTAGCGTATGCAAGAGCTTCGTTGTAAGCCTCCTGCTCCACACCCACCGACTGGGCGGCAATGCCGAGACGTGCGCCGTTCATGAGTGCCATCACGTACTTGATAAGTCCCAGGCGGGTGCTTCCGCACAGCTCTGCCTTGGCGTTCTTGTAAGTCAGCTCGCAGGTGGGTGAGCCGTGTATGCCGAGCTTGTGCTCTATATGACGAACGTTTACGCCGCCCTGACGCTTGTCGTAGATGAACATTGACAGTCCGCGTCCGTCGTGTGTGCCCTCTTCAGAGCGTGCCAGCACGAGGTGTATGTCGGAATCGCCGTTGGTGATGAAGCGTTTTACGCCGTTCAGCAGCCAGCATCCTTCCTCCTCGCTATATGTAGCCTTGAGCATTACGCGCTGCAGGTCGCTACCGGCATCGGGCTCGGTGAGGTCCATACTCATGGTCTCGCCGTTGCATATGCGCGGGATGTACTTCTGTCTCTGCTCCTCGTTGCCGAATTCGTAGAGCGTGTCAATGCACGACTGCAGGCTCCATATGTTCTGGAAACCGGCATCGGCGGCAGCGATGATTTCGCTGAGCATGGAGAAGGTCGTGTTGGGCAGGTTCAGACCGCCGTAGCGGCGAGGCATGGATATGCCCCAGAGTCCGGCTTTGCGTGTGGCGTCGAGGTTTTCGTATGTCTTCGATGCGTATATCATGCGTCCGTTTTCAAGATGCGGACCTTCCAGGTCTACGCTCTCCGCGTTCTGTGCTATGATGTTTGCAGCCACGTCGCCTGTTATGTCGAGTATCTGCTTGTAGTTTTCTATGGCGTCTTCGTAGTCCACGGGCGCGTCATCATACTGTGAAGCGTCAGCATAATTCTTTTCTCTTAAATCCACAACTCGCTTCATCAGTGGATGGTGAAGGTGAAATTCGAGTTCCGGATGGTCGCTATAATAATTTGCCATTGTCTTACTTCTTATTTACTGTTCTGTTTATAATACTTTATGAGTTTTGGAACCACATCCTCCACCGTACCTACTATAACGTAGTCGGCTATCTTGTTGATGGGAGCGTCGGGGTCGCTGTTCACGGAAATGATGATTCCCGAGTCCTGCATACCGGCTATGTGCTGTATCTGTCCGCTGATACCGCAGGCGATGTAAACCTTCGGGTGTACTGTAACGCCCGTCTGTCCTATCTGTCGGTCGTGGTCAGCCCAGCCTGCATCTACGGCAGCGCGGCTTGCGCCCACCTCTCCGTGCAGTTCCTTGGCAAGCTTGAAGAGCAGGTCGAAGCCTTCCTTCGAACCTACGCCGTAACCTCCGGCCACCACGATGGGAGCGCCTTTCAGGTTGTGCTTGGCTTCTTCCACGTGACGGTCGAGCACCTTCACGATGTAAGCCTCTTCGCCTACATATTTAGATACTTCGGGATATACCACTTCTTTGCGTGCTTCACCCTCATAGAGTGCCTTCTGCATTACGCCCGAGCGCACTGTAGCCATCTGTGGGCGGTGGTCGGGATTGACGATAGTGGCTACTATGTTGCCTCCGAATGCGGGGCGTATCTGATAGAGCAGTCCTTCGTAGTGTTTTCCGCTTTTCTTGTCGTCGTAGTCACCTATTTCAAGTTGCGTGCAGTCGGCGGTGAGACCACTGGTGAGCGAAGAAGAAACCCTTGGACCGAGGTCGCGTCCTATTACCGTTGCGCCCATGAGGCATATCTGCGGCTTTTCCTCTTTAAACAGGTTTACGAGCAGGTCGGTGTGTGGTGCCGAGGTGTAGGGGAAGAGACCTTTGCCGTCGAAGACGAACAGCTTGTCTACGCCATAAGGCAGTATCTGGTCTTCCACCGCACCCTTTATGCCGTCTCCGGCAACTACGGCGTGCAGCTCAACCTTCAGTTCATTAGCCAGTTTGCGGCCTTTGGTAAGCAGCTCTTGTGATACTTCCTGTACCTGAGTGCCTTCTATTTCGCAATATACAAAAACGTTGTTCATATTTTATATATAATGTATTACCCTTTTCTGTTACTATCCGATAATTTTTTCAGCAAGGAGTTCCTTTATCATTCCTTCCACATCGGCATCGCTTGAAGTGAGAGTCTTGCTTTCCTTGGCTTGGAATACTATGTTCTGCACGGCTTTCACCTTTGTCGGTGAGCCTGCCAGTCCGCACTGTTGTGCGTCTCCGTCCACATCGGCAACCGACCATTGTGTGAGGGTGAGGTAGGGGCGGCTCTCATACAGTTCCTTGTATGGCATATCGGGTGTGCGTTCCAAGGGCACGTTTGCACGCTTGTATTTCATTACGAGTTTTGCGTTGCAGGGGCGGCAGGGTGCTGCGCTTCCGTTCACGGTTATTACGATGGGCATCGGCGCTTCCACTGTTTCCACACCGCCGTCAATGTGCCGGCGTATGGTGAGGCGTCCGTTCTCGCATTTCAGTATCTCTTCGGCGTATGTTACCTGCGAGAGTCCCAGCTTCTGTGCCACCTGCGGGCCCACCTGTGCAGTATCGCCGTCAATGGCTTGGCGTCCGCCTATCACCACGTCCACGTCGCCAATCTTCTGTATGGCAGTGGCTAGTGCGTAGGAGGTGGCAAGGGTATCGGCACCGGCGAAGAGGCGGTCGGTGAGAAGCCAGCCGGTATCGGCACCGCGGTAAAGTCCCTGGCGGATTATTTCAGCCGCGCGCGGAGGACCCATGGTGAGTATTCCTACGGTAGAACCGGGATTCTGCTCTTTCAATCTCAAAGCCTGTTCGAGGGCGTTCAAATCTTCAGGATTGAAGATGGCGGGTAATGCGGCGCGATTGACGGTGCCTTCTGCCGTCATGGCGTCTTTGCCCACGTTTCTTGTGTCGGGTACTTGCTTGGCAAGTACAACAATTTTCAAACTCATAGAATTATTTTAGTTATTGTAAGTTTCAATGCCGCATGGCTTTACGGCGGCAGCTCCGCAAAAGATGGAGGCTGTCGCCATTATATAGTATATAATGTGTTGCAAATTTAGTCTTTTTTTGTTTTACGACAAAGAAAATACTACAAAAATGCACATTTTTCAACTTAATGCGCAGTAGTGCGCAGTTGCATGTCTCCGTAACTGCACTTAATGAAGGTTAATTTGTAAAGATATTTGGTCGAATTTAACATTTTTAAATCCGGTATTCTAGGTGTAAATATTTGTTAATCAAAGTGGGTCGATTTATGCTCCCGACGGGTCGAAAAACGATTACGCTTTTTTGGCAACGCGATTACGACGTATCGGCACTGCCATTACGACGTAATCGCATCGTCATTACGACGTAACGGCGTTGCGAAATAAGCGTAATCGCAATGAGCTCACGTACGTAATGATAAACCGATGAAATGGTATTAAATCGCAAAACGCGTAACTCTCTGATTATCAACACTCCCTATTTGAGA
>CAMTJK010000012.1 GCA_947072805.1 uncultured Prevotella sp. | reverse complement strand
AGGTTTGGATGCCGATTAACACACGTTAAAGTAAAGATTTTTCATAAAAGTAAATGAATGTTATACGTGTTATATCACATTCGCCAATGCATTGTGATTGTGCTTCTGCTAAAAAATATAAAAAAGCAAGTAGGAGATAATTGTTTACAATATTTTTCTTACCTTTGTGAATATAACGTATATTATTTTTAACTACTATAATTATGGAAAATAACACTCAGCTTATTGCCCAATGTGAAGCAAAAGCACAACAATGGCTATCTCCAGCTTTCGACCAAGATACTCAAAAGTCGGTGAAAGCAATGTTGGCAGATGCCGACAAGACAAATCTCATAGAGAGTTTTTATAAGGATCTTGAGTTTGGAACCGGTGGCTTGCGTGGAATAATGGGAGCCGGAAGCAACCGCATGAATGTATATACTGTGGGTATGGCCACACAAGGTTTTGCCAACTACTTGAAAAAGAATTTTGCAGAGCGTAAGGAGATATCTGTAGTGGTATGCCACGATTGCAGAAACAACAGCCGACTTTTCGCAGAAACCGTTGCTGACATATTTTCAGCCAATGGCATAAAGGTGTATCTTTTTGACGATATGCGTCCCACTCCGGAATGCTCATTTGCCATACGCTACCTGAAGTGTCAGGCCGGTGTAAATGTGACAGCAAGCCATAATCCGCGCGAGTATAACGGATATAAGGCTTATTGGGAGGATGGTGCACAGGTGTTGGCCCCTCACGATACCGGCATCATAGATGAGGTGAATAAGGTGAAAGTTGAGGATGTGAGGTTTAAAGGTAACAATGAGCTCATACAGATAATAGGAGAAGACATAGACAAGGTCTATCTGGAACGTATAAAGGAAATATGTATAGACCCTGATGTGATAAAGCGGCAGAAGGATTTGAAGATTGTTTATACCCCATTGCATGGCACAGGTATGACAATGATACCAAGATCGCTGAAATTCTGGGGCTTTGAAAATGTGCATTGCGTTGCCGAACAGATGGAAAAGAGCGGCGACTTTCCTACAGTAGTTTCTCCCAATCCGGAAAACGGCGAGGCTCTGACATTGGCTCTGCGCGATGCAAAGAACATTGATGCTGACATTGTAATGGCAAGTGATCCTGATGCTGACCGCGTGGGTATGGCATGCAAGAACGATAAGGGCGAATGGATACTGATAAACGGTAACCAGACCTGTCTTCTGTTCCTTTATTACATCATAACCAACAGAAAAGCTACCGGCAAGATGCAGAAAGGCGATTTTATCGTTAAAACCATCGTTACGACGGAAGTGATAAGAAAAATTGCAGAGAAGCAGGGTATAGAAATGCGTGACTGCTTTACGGGATTCAAATGGATAGCTCGCGAAATAGCCCTCTCCGAAGGCAAACAGCAGTATATAGGTGGAGGTGAGGAGAGCTATGGTTTCCTCGCACAGGACTTTGTCCGCGACAAGGATGCCGTATCTGCTTGTTCACTGCTTGCAGAGATATGTGCCTATGCAAAGGATCAGGGAAAGACATTATATGATCTGCTCATGGGTATATATCTTGAATATGGATTCTCCAAGGAATTTACAATCAATGTGGTTAAACCCGGAAAGAGTGGGGCAGACGAAATTAAACAGATGATGACCAACTTCCGTAACAATCCTCCTACAGAGCTTGGAGGAAGCAAAGTGGTGGTATGGAAAGATTATCAGAGCCTGGAGCAGACTGCTGCAGATGGCAGCAAGGCAAAAATAGATATGCCTGCCACAAGCAATGTTCTGCAATGGTTCTGTGACGACGAGACAAAGATAAGCGTACGTCCCTCAGGAACAGAACCCAAGATAAAGTTCTATGTAGAAATAAAGGACAACAGCATGACATCTGCCGATAGCTATGAACGCTGCTCGAAGGATGCGGACGTAAAGATTGCAGCCATAAAGAAATCACTGAATCTGTAAACGTCTGTCTTTGATAAGATGATAAAAGAAGAAGAGTCCGGATGCTTTGGCATCGGACTCTTCTTCTTTTTGTACGACAATAAGTCGCAGCTATTTTTATACGGTATTATTTTATAAGCTCTATTGAACGTTTCAGGAAAGCATCGAGCGATGCCCCTTTCAGCATACCGTTTTGCAGCAGTGCAAGGTCGATGAGCTGGTGTACTATACTGTTACCCTTGGCATAAGCGTCGAGTACGCCATTCTTCTTGTCCTTCTGCTCGCTGACAGCCTTTTCTGTATTATTAAGGTCGTCCTTCTCTTCCTGTGTGATTTCTTCAGCTTTTTTGTTGCTCTGGCCTTGTCTGAGTGCTGCAAGACGTGCCTCTAATCCCTTTATCTCGCTGACGATAGGCTTCAACTCTTCGGAAGTGGAGCGCTTGCAATCGTCAAGAATTTTCTTGATGAGTGGGTGATCGATATTCAGAACAAGACTGAAACTATCCGGCATCTGTGCATAGAAGTTCATGCCGGCTTGGAATCTGCTCATGTCCTTCATACGTCTCATATACTCGTTTTGAGTAATGGTAAGAGGAGAAGCCGTCTCACCGAGGCTGTGAACATCTACATAAAATTCAACTTTATCGATAGATGGAAGCTGCGACTTGAATACAGATGTCAGATTGTCACGTTCTTCGTCGTTCAATTCTGTTTTTTTGAGTTCCTCCTTAACAATAAGTCTGTCTACGATATCGCTATCTACACGTACGAAACGGCTCTTTTCAAATTTCTGTTCGAGCATGGAGATTACAGGAACATCCAACTGACCATCCAGCAACAACACGCTATATCCTTTATTTTTAGCAGCCTCGATGTAGCTGTACTGTTCTTCCTTGGCCGTTGCATACAGATAAACGAGCTGTCCGTCCTTGTCTGTCTGATTGTCTTTTATCAGAGTCTTGTATTCATCAAAGGTGAAGAACTTGTTTTCTGTATCTTTCATTAACGAGAAGTCTTTAGCCCTGTCGTAAAAACTTTCATCGCTAAGCATTCCATAGTTGATGAAAAGCTTCAAGTCATCCCACTTCTCCTCATATCCCTTTCTGTCTTCCTTGAATATGCTCTGCAGACGGTCGCTGACCTTTTTCGTAATGTATGTGGAAATCTTCTTAACGTCTCTGTCGCTTTGCAAATATGACCTGCTGACATTCAACGGAATGTCAGGAGAATCGATTACACCGTGGAGTAGGGTGAGGAATTCCGGAACGATACCCTCAACCTGGTCTGTAACAAAAACCTGATTGCAGTACAGTTGAATTTTGTTGCGTTGTAAGTCGATATTGGATTTAATGCGTGGGAAATATAATATACCGGTGAGGTTGAACGGATAATCCACGTTCAGGTGAATCCAGAACATCGGATCGTCCTGCATGGGATATAATGTGCGGTAGAAAGACTTGTAGTCTTCGTCTTTCAGCGTGCTGGGAGCCTTAGTCCATAGCGGCTCAACGTTGTTGATAATGTCGTCTTCTTCTGTCTCGATCTGTTTGCCGTCTTTCCATTCTGTCTTTTTTCCGAAAGCAACAGGAACGGGAAGGAACTTGCAATACTTGTTGAGCAGCTCTCTGATCTTGTTTTTCTCCAAATATTCTTTACAATCGTCATCAATGTATAGAACGATATCGGATCCCCGTCCGTCTCTCTCTGCATCGTCAATCTCATAGGCAGGACTGCCGTCGCAAGTCCATTTTACTGCTTTAGAGCCCTCTTTGTAGCTCTTTGTAATGATTTCGACCTTTTTACTAACCATGAATGATGAGTAGAAGCCGAGACCGAAATGTCCGATAATGTTGTTGGCATTATCTTTATATTTCTCCAGAAAATCATTAACACCGGAAAAAGCGATCTGGTTGATATATTTGTCAATCTCTTCTTCTGTCATTCCAATGCCATGATCGCTTATGGTAATGGTTCCAGCCTTGTCGTCAATGTTTACACGGACGGTCAAGTCACCCAGTTCACCCTTAAATTCGCCTTTGTCAGATAACGTTTTTATTTTCTGTGTGGCATCAATGGCATTTGAAACAATCTCACGTAAGAAAATCTCATGATCAGAATACAGGAACTTCTTGATTACGGGGAATATGTTCTCTGTTGTAACCCCAATATTACCTTTTTGCATGATACTTAATTATGTGTTATATAAAGTTTATCTTTAGCATTGCAATTGCAAATATTGTGCCAATATTGTTTGATTCAAACATATATAAAACCACCTTAAAGCAGTAAGATAAGAATACTTACTGTTTATATGGAGATGTTGATAGAAATATATAAGGGGGTAATTTTAGAAGTGATAATTATAATTATGCACCCCTCGGGTGCTTATTTGGTGATAAGTGGGTAAAATTTTATCGGGCGACATTATTTTTTATTGCATGATGATGTTTATTTCGAGAATAATGTTAACTTTGCCTTAGAAAAACAGAAATAAAATATTTCCTAATGACAGAATCGGAAGTTTCAAAGAATCTATTGGCGGACTTTTATAAGCAGCATTTTGACGAAATAATGGCGTTCGTATCCAGGCGTTTGGACCATTCGGCAGAAAGCGAGGATCTCGTCCAGAATATATTCTTGAGATTGATGGAGTCTGACAGGATGATAACACAGGTTACTTTACCTTGTTTGATATATACAATAGCGCGAAATATGATATCTGACTATTGGAGGCATCGTACGGCGGTGAATGCTTTCGAACATTATATTAAGATGTCAGATGGCGCTTCTGCCAACACCGGTGATAGTAGTGTATATTCAATTTCGGAACTGCATGAGATACTGGAGCGTGGAATAGCTCATTTGTCTGTTAAGCAACAACATATTTATCGCATGAACGTGCTTTATGGTATGCAGGTATCGGAGATATCAGAAAGACTTAACGAAAATTATAAAAGTGTAGAAAATCGTCTCGGTGCTGCACGCAAGGTTATGAGAAACTACGTGAAGCGAATGTTAGCTTAGCTCTTTGTTGTATATATTGTATCCAAGAAAAGCGGAATAATTGTCGTTATTTAGTGGAAATATTGTAATTTTGCAATGTTTTAAAAGCATAGACAATTATGTTTGGAAGAAAAAAAAGGTGGCATGCCGTTAAAGGTCAAGAACTAACAGAACTTGACAAGAAGGTAATGTATTGGGAAAATAAAGGCAAATTGGTTCCAACCCGTGATTTGATTAAAACTTCGGAACAGATAGAAGGCATCAGACAAAGTGGATTGATTAATACAGCTGTGCTTGACGAAGTTGCCAAACATATCCATGCCGGAATGAACACCCTTGAAATCGATAAAATATGTTATGACTTTTGCACTTCCAAGGGCGCAATACCTGCTTGTCTTAATTACGAAGGCTTTCCCAAAAGTGTTTGCACAAGTATAAATGAAGTGGTATGTCATGGCATTCCCAAGGAGGATGATGTACTGAAAGAAGGTGATATTGTCAATG
Source organism: uncultured Prevotella sp. (assembly GCA_947072805.1). Classification (GTDB taxonomy): domain Bacteria; phylum Bacteroidota; class Bacteroidia; order Bacteroidales; family Bacteroidaceae; genus Prevotella. The sequence goes on along the minus strand of CAMTJK010000012.1, from coordinate 18,637 downwards.
TTGATTTTACGACAATATATAATGGGTACTATGCAGATGCTTCAAGGATGTTTATCATAGGTAAAACTACTCCGGAAAAAGAGCAGCTTGTAAGGGTTGCAAAAGAATGTCTGGAAGTCGGTGCTGAAGCAGCAAAACCATATTGCTTTGTTGGAGATATCGGACATGCCATTCAGAAACATGCAGAAAAGTATAACTATGGTGTTGTCAGGGATTTGTGTGGACATGGAGTGGGGCTCGCCTTTCATGAGGAGCCAGAGGTTGTTCATTTTGGACATAAAAACACTGGTATGTTGCTCGTCCCAGGCATGGTGTTTACTATAGAACCGATGATAAATATGGGAACATGGAAAGTATTCATCGATGCTGAAGATGAGTACGGCTGGGAAGTGATAACGGAAGATGAACTGCCAAGCGCACAATGGGAACATACTTTTCTCATGACAGAACATGGTGTTGAGATATTGACATATTGACGTGATGAAAATAAAGAACGATATATATATATTAGGTATAGAAAGTAGCTGTGATGATACTTCTGCTGCGGTCTTGAGAAATGGAGTGCTGCTCAGCAATGTTACCGCAAGTCAGGATGTGCATAAGGCTTATGGCGGTGTAGTACCGGAGTTGGCATCGCGAGCTCATCAACAAAATGTGGTACCGGTAGTAGACCAGGCTATAAAAAGAGCTGGTATAACTAAAGAACAAATATCAGCAATAGCGTTTACTCGTGGGCCGGGATTGATGGGCTCATTGCTAGTAGGCGTAAGTTTTGCAAAAGGACTTGCCAGATCGATAGGAATACCTCTTATAGATGTAAACCACCTTCAAGGTCATGTCATGGCGCATTTTATAAAAGAAAGTGATGAAGATACATCTGCTCCTCCTATGCCTTTCTTGTGTTTACTAGTAAGTGGTGGAAACTCACAGATAGTAAAGGTAAACTCATATAACGATATGGAGGTTTTAGGGCAGACTATTGACGATGCTGCCGGAGAAGCAATAGACAAATGCTCGAAAGTGATGGGACTTGGATATCCGGGCGGACCGATTATTGACCGTTTGGCAAGACAAGGCAATCCTCATGCTTATAAGTTTGCAGAGCCACATATACCAGGACTTGATTACAGTTTCAGCGGTTTAAAGACCTCCTTCTTGTATTCTTTACGTGAATGGGTTGCTGAAGATCCTGATTTCGTAGAACATCATAAGGAGGACATTGCTGCAAGTCTTGAATATACGATTGTAGATATTCTTATGAATAAACTTCGAAAGGCAGTAAAACAAACAGGTATAACACATGTGGCTGTAGCCGGAGGGGTAAGTGCTAACAACGGATTAAGAAATGCCTTTTACGACCATGCAAAACGATATGGTTGGACAATATACATACCGAAATTCAGTTATACAACAGATAATGCTGCGATGATAGCCATTACTGGCTATTATAAATATCTTGATGCAGAATTCTGTACTATAGATATGCCAGCTTTTTCAAAAGTTACATTTAAATAAATACAAACATGGATTTTGAAAGTAAAATAACAAGTAGGGAAATAAGCTTGCTCTTGTGGGAGAGAGAAAAAACTGTTGGTACAGCAGAAAGTTGTACAGGGGGACGTATTGCAGAGGCTATAATCGCAGTTCCCGGTGCTTCCAAATATTTTAAGGGTGGAGTAATCTCATATACAGATGATGTTAAGGTAAATGTACTTGGAGTAGATCAGATGTTGATAGACGAAAAGACAGCTGTGTGTGAAGAAGTTGCCATAGCCATGGTGAAAGGCGCATGTAAGGTTCTGGCGACAGATTATGCAATATCGGCAACTGGTATAGCAGGACCGTCCGGCGGCACAAAGGATATACCGGTTGGGACAATTTGGATTGCTTGTGGTACAAAAGACAAAGTGGTAACATTCAAGGTTGAGGAGGATCATGGCAGGGATATAAATCTGGCAATAGCAACGAATAAGGCCATGCAAATGTTTCTTGACTTCTTAAAAGAGGAAGTTGAAGATGCAGAAGTGTTGGAAACAAAGTAGAATGCGTAGCTATTAGTCTATTTGTATAATTCCAAATACCATCTAAAAGTCAGTAGTATAGAATCAGAATTTCTTTTGGAGCCATTTTATGTAAGTCGGTAGATTCCAGCCAAGGCTTCAGTACTTTTACATTCCGAGAATCAGACATGCCTATATAAGAACTTCACTCTTTCATTTGCCCTATTTAACATCTTGGGAAGGATGAGGTCGTTTCATGTCTGATACTCCTTTGTTTGGTTTTCTGTATTTCTTGCTTTTCTGATGAAATGTTTGTCATTCAATAATTATGTTATTGTGCTTAAGTACGATAACGTTACAATAATTTTTACTAATCACCAAATTATCAGGTACTTATAGTTTATCGAACTTATGTCACATTATACACGAGGCCGAGCTTGTTTTGAAGACATCGAACTTACATTAATGGAAAATAATTATCCCCCGATTCACATCGGGGGATAAAACAACACAAACACAAAATAAAACACGGTCATGTTGTTTTCAGACCGGTTATAATATAATTTATTGTATTCCTTCTTTCCTAAGTTTCTCTTGCCATTTCCATGCAGATTTCAAGGTTTCTTCCAGGCTGGTTTCTGCTTTCCATCCTAATATATTATTGGCTTTATCCGGGTTTGCCCATACTTTTTCTATATCTCCAGCTCTGCGTGGCGCATAAGCCCAGTTGAGTTTTACACCAGTAGCCTTTTGGAATGCATCAACAATTTCCTTTGTACTTACTCCTCTGCCGGTACCAATATTAAAAATTTCAAGTTTATCACTGTCTGTGTCAAGAACACGCTCCATTGCTTTTACATGTGCTTTTGCAAGATCAACGACATATATGTAATCACGAATACAAGTACCATCTGGTGTGTTATAATCATTTCCGAAAACCTTTAATTGCTCCCTTATTCCCATTGCTGTTTGTGTTACATATGGAATAAGGTTCATGGGCACGCCGTTGGGCATTTCGCCGATGATAGCTGATGGATGGGAACCTATAGGATTAAAGTATCTAAGGAGAATTGCTTTAATTGGTGCCCCACTGTTGATGTCGTCACGAATAATTTCTTCATTAACTTGTTTCGTGTTACCATAAGGACTTTCTGCCGGCTTTATAGGAGCATCCTCAGTGACAGGAAGATTTTCCGGATCTGGTTGTCCGTAAACTGTGCAGCTGGAGGAGAATATAATACCCTTAACGTCGTATTTGGGCATTAGTTCAAGCAGATTGACTAAACTAAGAATGTTGTTTCTATAATATAGCAATGGTTTCTCCACGCTTTCTCCAACGGCTTTACTTGCAGCGAAATGAATTATGCCGGTAATGTCGGGATATTTAACAAAAACAGATTCCAATGATTTTAAATCGCAACAATCTACTTGCTCAAATTCAGGACGTGTCCCGGTAATCTTCTCAATGCCATCCAAAACACTTTTCTGTGAATTTGAGAGGTTATCTACAACAACAACCTTATAACCGGCGTTTATCAATTCTACAGTAGTGTGTGAGCCAATAAAACCAGTTCCTCCGGTCACCAATATTGTTTGTTTCATAGTTTGTATAATTAATAGAATAATTGATAATGCAAAAATATAAAAAATAGGGGAATTATAAAAAAAAGAAAGGAAAAACCAATGTTAAAGCGGTTTTTCCTTTCTATATTTATATTATTCCAAGCCAAATAACTGTTTCAAACCTCCATCAACACCGGAGAATCCCATAAAGGCAAGGCTTAATAGGCCGGCAGAGACAAGGACAATTGCTACTCCTCTCATCCCCTTTGGAATATTTACCATTTCTAACTGCTCACGCATTCCTGCAAAAACAGTAAGTGCAATTCCAAAACCGATGGCTGTAGAGAGAGCATATACTATACTTTCTATTAAAGAATAGTCTTTTTGAATAACAAGTATTGCAACACCTAACACAGCACAGTTTGTTGTGATGAGCGGTAGAAATATACCCAATGCTTGATATAATGCAGGCGATACTTTCTTTAGAATGATTTCTACCATCTGTACCAAAGCTGCAATCACAAGGATGAATGCGATAGTCTGAAGATATTGCAATCCAAAGGCGTCCAGTACGAATTTCTGAACAAGGTATGTAACAATGGTTGCAAGTGTCAATACAAAAGCTACGGCGGCGCTCATTCCTAATGATGTGTCAATTTTCTTAGATACACCAAGGAATGGGCATATTCCGAGAAATTGTGACAAAACTATGTTGTTCACAAAAATTGCCGATATAAAAATAAGAATGTATTCCATAATTATGCTTTCTTGAATTTGTTAACTATTGCAATAAGGAATCCCAATGAAATAAATGCACCAGGAGGCAATATAAATAACAGGATGTTATATGCTTCAGGGATTAGTACAATTCCAAATATTGAACCCGCTCCAAATACTTCTCTGACAATTCCTAAAAGTGTAAGTGCGATTGTAAAACCTAAACCAATGCCAATTCCGTCGAAGAGACTGGCAAGGGGATTGTTTTTACATGCAAAGGCTTCTGCACGTCCTAAAATAACACAGTTCACTACAATGAGTGGAATAAATAATCCCAGTGATTTGTTCACTTCCGGAAGGTATGCCTTTAAACACATCTGAAGAATTGTAACAAATGAGGCAATGACAACAACAAAGACGGGTATTCTAACTTTGTCTGGGGTAAGATTTTTTATAAGTGAAATAGCAATATTAGAGCAAATTAAAACAAACATTGTAGCAAGCCCCATAGACATACCATTCTGAGCTGATGTGGTTGTGGCCAATGTCGGACACATACCAAGTAGAAGAACGAATGTCGGATTCTCCTTTATGATACCGTTGAGCAATATTTTAATGTAATTCATAATTCAAAACTGTTTGTGGGTTAATTATTCACAGGAAGTTTCGGAGGAGATTTCATCCTCAACTTTGGCTTGCTTAGTTGCGCTACTGCATCCGTCAATGTTCTGATCATAATAGGCTGCGTATGCCTGATTAATGGCTTTGAGGAATGCGCGAGATGTTATTGTAGAAGCAGTAATAGCATCGATATCACCTCCATCCTTACTAACAGAAAGCAACTTGGTCTTTATGTCTCTGCCTATAATACTACCTTTCCCGTCTTTTTGAAACCATTTGTCTGCTTTTGCGCCTAGACCTGGAGTCTCTGCGTGCTGAAGGATTGTGTAACCAAGTATTTTGCCTTCGGCATCAAAACCAACAAGAACTTTCAAATCACCTCCAAAGCCTAATGTCGTACTTTCTATAGCTGCTCCGATAAAATTACCAGACATATCATTCGCCTTGTGAATAATAAAGCTATATTCTTTATTGTCGATTGTTTTTTTTATTTCATCATTTGAAGTAACCTGAAGCTCTTCAACAGCTAATACACTCTTTATTCCGTTGGCAAGGGCTAATTCGTCTTGCTCTTTTATAGGACCTTCTGTCGCATGGTTTATCCATGCAAGAAGTCCTCCTGATACAACAGCCACAGCAACAAGAACTATGACCATATTGAAAAGTGATGATTCTAATTTTTTCATTTCTTTACTACCTCCCCAAAACGTTTAGGTTTAATATATGTGTTGATAAGTGGAGTAAACGCATTCATTATCAGGATTGCAAATGACATTCCTTCTGGATAAGCGCCCCAGTTGCGTATAACAATAGTCAAGAAGCCAATGCAAACGCCGTAAACAAGTTGTCCGCGTGAATTCATTGGAGACGTTACATAATCAGTTGCCATGAAAATGGCACCTAACATTAAGCCGCCACTGAAAATTACGGCAAACGGATTTGCATAAGAGGAATCTGTAAGGTGCATAATTCCACTTAATATAAATACTGTTGCAATAATTGAAACGGGAATATGCCATGTAATAATCTTTCTCCACAACATAAATATCAAACCGATAATCAAAGCCAATGCGCTTATTTCACCGATACAGCCGCTTCCTAAATTGTAGGTATTACCAAGAAGAAGTGAGAATGAATCAGGTAATTGTTCCAAAATACTACTATCGCCTTCTTGTATAGCAACTTTCATTATACTCAATGGAGTCGCAGCTGTTGTAGCATCTGTATATGCCGTCAATTGTCCAGGAACTGGCCATGAAGTCATCTGAGCAGGAAAGGACACTAAGAGAAAGCAACGTCCAACTAATGCCGGGTTAAAAAGATTACAACCGAGTCCGCCGAATGTCATTTTTCCAACTCCAATAGCAACTAAAGCTCCGATAATTATAATCCATATCGGTAAATTTGATGGCAGGTTAAAACCAAGCAAAAGTCCTGTAAGGATAGCAGAACCATCGGCTATTGAATTGTTTTTATTCTTCAGAAGGCATTTGTTTATTGCCCATTCAAAAACAACACATGCTATAATGCTTGTAGCACATACAATGGCAGAACCAATACCAAAGAATATAAATGATGTGATTAGTGCGGGAACAAGTGCGATAATGACGCCATACATATTGCGTTCTACGCTGTCTGTTCCATGAGCATGTGGTGATAAAGATACTATTAATTTTCCCATGATGAATTTACTTTTTAGCATTTCGGGCTCTTATGATACCCATTACTGTACTTTTTCCTAATCTTATATTGTCGAGGATTGGGCGGTGAGAAGGACATGTGAACTGACAAGAGCCACATTCTATGCATGAAGTGATATCTTCTGCTTCAGCTTTTTCCCAATTATGCATGGCCGATACTGTAGCAAGCAAGAATGGCTCCAATCCCATAGGACATGCACTTACACATTTTGCACAGCGAATACATGGCTGGATTGGTTTTCGAACTGCTTCTTTATCACTTATTACAGTAATACTATTTGTACCTTTACAAACAGGAACTTCTGTTGTTGTGAGGGCTTTTCCCATCATCGGACCACCGGCAAGAATTTTATTGTTACCTTCAGGTAAGCCTCCACATGTTTCAATGAGGTCTTTCATTGGGGTACCCATCCTAACAAGGAAATTACCAGGATTTGTAATTTTCTTACCCGTAACGGTTGTATAACGTTCAAACAACGGTTTGTTTTTCATTACGGCCTGATATACGGCAAAAGCAGTTCCAACATTTTGAACAATGGCTCCAACATTTACAGGTATGGCAGGTGGTGCTGGAACTTGACGACGAATAACAGCATCAACAAGCTGTTTCTCTCCACCTTGAGGATAACGCTGTTTAAGGGGAACTACCTCTATACGCTGATCGTTTGCTGTTTTTTCTGTCAATAATTGTATCGCTTTAGGCTTATTTGTTTCAATGCCAATATATCCTTTATCAACTTTAGCTGCTTTCATTAATAATGTGAGTCCAACGACAATTTCGTCAGCATGTTCCATCATTAGACGATAATCAGATGTTATATATGGCTCACATTCAACAGCGTTGATTATCACACATTCTGGTTTTGCTGTAGGAGGCGGACATAGTTTTATAAAAGTCGGGAAACCAGCACCTCCCATACCTGTTACACCAGCTTTCTTGATACGTTCTACTATTTCTTCTGGTGTTAATTCTGGATGCATATCCAATGTTTCCAGCTTTTCTGAGCGGTCAATACTTTCTTCCCATTCGTCACCGTCTACGTTTATTATTATAGCAGGTACTCTATAACCTGTTGCATCAATAGCTGTATCAACCTTGAAAACAGTTCCTGATACAGAAGAATATATGGGAGCTGACACGAAGCCTCCCGCCTCGGCAATAAGTGTTCCTACTTTAACTCTGTCTCCTTTTTTAACAACAGCTTTAGTTGGTGCACCAATATGTTGAGAAAGAGGAAATATAGCCTGCTTTGGGAGGGCTGCAACTTTTGTCTCAATTTCAGCTGTTATCTTGTTCTCTTCCGGATGGATTCCACCAATTCTGAATGTTCTGATATTCATGATTCCGCCTCCTTTTTTGCTGATTCAGTGTTATTAGATGTATTAATAACTGCTTCTGGTTTGTCTTGTATCTCTGTTGTTCTTGCTTTAGGTGCAGGAAAATTTACTGCAACAATAGCGTGAGTCGGGCATACTTTCTCACATTTTCTACATGATTTACACTTGTCAGGATTGATGTAAGACAAATTATTCTCGATTGTTATTGCTTCAAAAGGACATTCTTTTTCACATTTGCCACATCCAATACATGCAACTTTGCAGCCCTTCATGGCAATCGGTCCTTTATCTTTGTTTACACAACTAACATATACTCTACGACCTTTTATTCCTTTCTTGCGTAATTCGATTATTCTTCGGGGACAAGCTTTGACACATGCGCCACACGATGTACATTTCTCTTCATCAACTTCAGGAATTCCTGTTTCCGGATTGAGAACTATCGCGCCAAATTGACAAGCTTTGACACAATCACCACATCCAAGACACCCGAATCCACAAGCTGTCTCTCCAGCTCCGCAGGCATGCATGGCTGTACAAGTACGAAGGCCACTATATTCCGCAATTCTGGGACGGTTCTCACATGTGCCCTGACATCTAACGACGGCAACCAATGGTTCTGAATTGGCCATTGCCATACCTAACAAGTCAGCTACTTTCCCCATAACTTCTTGTCCGCCCACAGGGCAAAGCAATCCGTCGATGGAGCCGTTATCCGCTCCCTTTACAAGTGCATCGGCAAGACCTCCGCAACCGGGATACCCACATCCTCCACAATTTGCTTGCGGTAACAATGCTGCTACTTCTGCTATTCGTGGATCTTCTTTCACAGCAAATTTTTTGGAGCAGACATACAGCACAACTGCTGCAACGAGTCCAATAGCCCCAAGCACAATTACTGCGACCAAAATGAAACTCATAATTCTTTATTTGTTTTAGTTATACTTTATATTTTCTTTTCTATTCCAAATGCAATTCTATCTCTTATGCTGTTACGAAAGAAGTATAGGATTACATAATACGGTAATAGTGAACCAATACCACATAATGCAGCATAGGCTTCGTTTGTTGTAGACATATAAACAGAAATTAGAACGATTAGGATTAATGCTAAGGGTATACCGAATCCCAACAGCATGGCATTAGAAACAATCTTCAAAGAGGCGCATACAATAACCTCTTCGCCAATTTTAAAGGCATATTTATCGCGTACATTATAAACATCAACAATTTTTTCTTTGCTTTCTGCTGAGTTACAGTGCCCAGATATTTTACATTGAGCACATGCGGAAGTCTGAAGGATACGTACTTTTACGCACTTCTCGGTAATCGCATCAATAATGCCTGAATGCAGTATTCTGTTGTTCATGTTGCTCATAACATTAAACCTAAGCTCTGGCGCTTGTGTTTATTTATGCAAAGTTAATATTATCTTCTGAATTTAACAATAAAAATATGGATATTTATGAAAAATAATCCGTAATCGTTTGCGGCTTTTCAATTCTTTTTCTAATTTTGTAATCAGATGTTTAATACTATTTATACTAAGAACTGTATGAAAGCTACAGAACAAACATTACAGCAAATAGAAAGGGCAATAAGCAAAGTTACGGATAAATTTCCTCCACAGGAAGAAGCCATGTTGCTTACCGATATACATTTTCGGGTAAATCAAGAAACAGGAGAGTTCGTCGCTTTCGATGATGATGATAAAGAAATAACTCGTTCGGTCATTGAGCAATGGATTAATAATACTGATTCTGATTTCTATGATGTGATACCTTCTGTCATTCGTAAATGTATAGAAAAGCAGAAATGTTTAATTGATGGAATGTCTATACTAAAACCGTATTCGTTTGTCCTTGAAGACGAAGACAAGGAGTCAATAGCAGAATTATATGTTGTTGATGACGATACTGTAATTATTGATCCGGAACTTATGGCTGGCTTGGATAAGGATCTTGATGACTTTCTTGATAAATTATTAAAATACTGATTTATATATATGATATAAGCAAAAAAGCACTTCAAACCTTATGAAGTGCTTTTTGCTTATATGGTGTTTGTGTTATTCTATTTAAGACACTTATGATGCACATGATTGCAGAGAGAACGTGAGTTCTTCTTTATCTTCAGTCTTGTCTATTAATATGGTATCACCAGGATTTACTTCGCCATTAATAATCATCTCACCCAATCCGTCTTCAATGTAATTCTGTATGGCTCGTTTTAATGGTCTTGCACCGAATTGAATATCATAACCTTTGATAGCGAGAAAATCTTTAACGCCATCATTTATTTTTATCGTATATCCAATGTTTGTTATACGTCTGATAACAGCGTCTAACTCTATTTCCACAATTTGTTTTATGGACTCAAGGTCAAGCTGATCGAATGTTATGATTTCATCAAGTCTGTTGAGAAACTCAGGTGAGAATTGCTTGCTAAGAGCTTTTTGTATAATATTGCGTGCATACTCTTTGTCTTTTTCATTTAGTGATATACCACTGCTGTTTGCATTAAATCCCACTCCTCGAGAAAAATCTTTCAATCTTTTTGTTCCTGCGTTACTTGTCATAATGATAATGGTGTTTCTGAAATCTACGAATCTTCCATTGCCATCAGTCAAACGCCCTTCGTCAAGCACTTGCAACAATAGGTTATATATATTGCCGTGTGCCTTTTCTATTTCATCAAGTAATACAATAGAGTAGGGATGTCGTCGTACTTTTTCTGTAAGTTGTCCTCCTTCTTCGTATCCTACATATCCTGGAGGTGCGCCAATAAGTCTTGACACGTTGAAACTTTCTGTGTATTCGCTCATGTCTATTCGTATAAGGGCATCGGTTGAACCAAACATATATTCGGCGAGTTTCTTTGCCAAATAGGTTTTTCCTACACCGGTTGGCCCCAGAAACATGAATGCTCCAATGGGATGATTGGGATCTTTTAGGCCAATTCTGTTGCGTTGAATGGCTTTCACAATTTTATCAATAGCGGCGTCTTGGGCTATTACTGCATTTTTCAGTTCTTTGCCCATACCTTTTAAACGGATACCTTCCGCTTCTGCGATTTGTTGTACAGGTACTCCGGACATTATTGATACGACATCAGCGATATCATTTTCTGTAACAGTTTGTTTTTCTGAGTTTTCACCGCTTGCCCATTTCTCGTTCAACGCTTTCAGCTCGCTTTCCAATTCTGTTTGCCTGTCACGGTATCCTGCCGCCAATTCGAAATTCTGGCTTCTTACAGCATTTTGTTTCTTTTCTTTTATAAATCCAATCTCTCTCTCTTTCTCGGCAATTTCCGGAGGAATGCATGCTGTAGAGAGATGAACTCTTGCTCCTGCTTCATCAAGGGCGTCAATAGCTTTGTCTGGGAATTGACGTTCACTGATATAGCGCTCTGTTAATTTTACACAAGCAAGTAAAGCCGCGTCTGTATATTCAACTCGGTGATGATGTTCGTATCTGTCTTTAATATTCTTCAGAATAGAAATTGTATCGTTTGGGGTAGTTGGTTCAACCATAACTTTTTGGAATCTCCTTTCCAGGGCTCCATCTTTTTCGATACTGTTCCTGTATTCATCAATTGTTGTCGCCCCGATACATTGTATGTTACCTCTTGCCAATGCCGGTTTAAGGATATTTGCAGCATCCATACTTCCCGGGCTTGAGCCGGCACCTATTATAGTATGTATTTCATCAATGAATACTATAACGTTGGGATTTTGCTCTAGTTCTTTTATCAAAGCCCTCAGTCGTTCCTCAAACTGACCTCTATATTTAGTTCCGGCAACGATTCCTGCCATATCAAGACTTATTATCCTTTTGTTAAATAGCAGTGGGGATGTATGTCTTTGAGTTATCATTTGGGCAAGTCCTTCAACGATGGCACTTTTCCCCACGCCGGGTTCACCGATCAGTATGGGATTGTTTTTTTTCCTCCTGCATAAAATCTCAAATACTCTTGATATCTCATTCTCGCGTCCAACAATCGGATCGAGTTTCCCCTCGGAGGCAGCCTGTGTTATGTCTATGCCGAAATTGTCGAGAACAGGGGTGCTCCCATTGATTTTGGGATTCTTTATTGCAGTTTTTGCATTATTATGTCCATTTGCAGTGTTGGCATTCGGCTTATCATTATGATTGTAGTCTTCCTCTTCATCCTCTTCAGGAAGTTGCAGATTGTTTTGCTTCTCTTCGGATAGTTGCAATAATGTCAGTACATCTTCGTAGTTCATGTTGTTATATTCGAGTATTTCTTTTGCTCCATTTTTGACATGATCGTGTAAAATTGCAAGTAACAAGTGTTGTTCATTTACACGTTGAGTCTGTTGTATACGTGCTTCAAGAACAGCGAGTTTCAGAATATTGCTCGCTTTTTCATTCAGAACCAATTCGGATGTATTAATTGGTGTATCGATATCATCTTCTTTAACCTTTTCCTCAAGTCCCATCTTTACTGACTGTATGTTTATGTCCAGTCGTTTGAAAATATCTATTACCGGTCCGTCTTTCATTCTGAGGATGCCTAATAGCAGATGTTCAGGACCGACAGAACGGCTTGCAAGTCTGGCTGCTTCCTCTCTGCTAAAGGCGAGTATCTCTGATACCTTAGGCGAAAACTGGCTTGTCATGTTATTCTTTTATTAATTGTTATCTTTGATTATTGTAATATAATCATGATTGCAAATGCTATGCCAAAAATGCCATAAACTCTTGTCAGGCTAAAGTTTTTCTTGAAAATAGACGTTGGAATTAATATTATTCTAACATAAAATTGGAAATACTATGCCTATCTACGTAATACATTCTGCAAGGTCGTAAAAAAATAGCTGACAAATACAGTCTGCTCGGGCTCGTAACTGCACTTAATGAAAGTTAATTTGTAAAGATGTTTGGTCGGATTTAACATTTTTAAATCCGGCATTCTAGGTGTAAATTTTTGTTAATTAAAGTGTGGCGATTTGCGCTCTCGACGGGTCTAAAAACGATTACGCTTATTTCGCAACGCCGTTACGACGTATCGGCACTGTCATTACGACGTAATCGCATCGTCATTACGACGTAACGGCGTTGCGAAATAAGTGTAATCGCAATGAGCTCACGTACGTAATGGTAAACCTATGAAATGGTATTAAATCGCAAAACGCGTAACTTACTGATAATCAACGCTCCCTAATTGAAGATAAAAAGGCTCATTTTTGCGTCGTAGGTTTCAAATCGAGGTTTGGATGCCAATTAACACACGTTAAAGTAAAGATTTTTCTAAAATGTTAATGAAACTATAACAACACGGTTTTCGCTGTGTTTCTTTTTTACCACATTGTATCAGTCTTTCCCATTCGTTCATATTCTTATTGGGGCGTTAATGCATGGAAAAGCTGAAGCCTCAATTAACATGGGATGACTTAACAATTTTTTCAACACATGATTTTACGTTTTAAATTAAATAGACTATTTTTGCGCAACAAATAATATTGCAAGATGAATTTTGAAGAACTTGTGCACTTAAAGGAAAAAGCAGAGAGTGGTGGAATGAGATTACCTCTGGGATTTTTTTTAAAGCAACAGTCTAATGGCAAATATGTAAATCGTGTTGAAATCAGGGGTGATTTTGCAGATAATGCCATCTTGCGGAAAGCCATTCAGTTGGAGAGCGAGGAGAATGCAAAGATCTCTGACAAGAGTCAGCTGCATTTTTGCATGTCGTCCTCATCATTGGACAATTTGTCATTTGATGTTGAGTCCGGCTCCTATAAATCGTTTACGAAACTTCTTTCAGAAACCCCTGCTATAGTGGCAGACAAAGGTTTTATAGGCTCCGTTATTGACGATTTGTTCCGTCTCACATCCTTGTTGCATTCCCGTGGCATTTACCATTGTTGTTATTCTCCTGATAATGTTTTTGTTCGTGCAGGCGATAATCGCCTTATGCTGTTGTCTCACGGTTCTTTTTATAAGGATGTTATTCCTGCGCAGTCTCTTTATGAGGGCTTTGAGGATTATGTTGCTCCAGAAGTGCTGAATGGTGAATGTATAGATGAGCGTAGTGATGTCTATTCCATAGGAAAATTCTTTCAATATGTTTTTTCTATTGCAGACATACCTTATGAATATAAGAAGGTAATACGTAAGGCATCCAATACTATGCCCGACAAGCGTTATTCTACGGTAACAGCCATGCTTACGTCATTCCGTCGTCGTTCGTCCATGCGTCGCTCGTTCTCAACTCTTATGGTTGCTGTTGTTATATCTCTAATAATTGTTGGTGGTTATTTCAACATGATTCCCGAGACAAGCTCTATAGAATATGTAAAGCCGGAGGTTAGACGGAGTGTTGATGATCTGCTTGATGACGGCTTTGACCCTGAGACAGAACTTGGCGTTCTCTCTTCTGATACAGCTATTGCGCTTACTGAAGAGGAACGTATGAAGATGAAGGAGTATGAAGACAAATGTGAGCAGATATTTCGTCGTCAATTTACAAAGGAGGCAGAGCGAATACTTTCCAAGGTCTACAACAATTCCTATATGGGAAATAGCGAGAAGCAGTTTGTGGCAGGATGTAAGAACACAATGAGTGAGCTTGTAGAGATTCAGAATGAGTTGGCGAAGCTTTCGAACCTGGGTTCTATTAAGAGCCAGCGTATAGCTTCGGAGATTATAGATAAAATCACGGAAGAGAGGAAAAAATCGTTAGGTAGCCGTGGCATTCAGAAGTAAGTGTTTATAATTAAAGGTATTATAATTAAATAAAAGAAATGAGAAGTAGAACAGCAGAATGGTTTGAGTGTAAGATAAGATATGAGAAGACACTTGAAGATGGCATGCAGAAGAAGGTTACGGAGGTATACACCGTAGATGCATTGAGCTTTACTGAAGCAGAACAGCGTATTATGGAGGAAATGTCTTCATATATTAGCGGCGAATTTGATGTTGCCGATATCAAGAAAGCTGCATATAAAGAGATATTTTTCAGTGACACTGATGCAGCTGACCGCTGGTATAAAGCAAAGCTACAGTTTATAACTATCGATGAGAAGAGCGGTAAAGAGAAGCGTTCTGCAGTAACATATCTTGTTAATGCAGGGACATTAAATGGTGCCGTTAAAAATATTGGTGAGGTGATGGACGGTACCATGATCGATTATGTGATAGCTTCGGTTGCCGAAACACAGCTTATGGATGTTTTTGAATACAAGAAGAATGTATCTGCCGACAAGCCCGAGTTTGAACAGCAGTAATATATTATTGTATACCGATAGAGCTGTGTATGGACTACGATGTAAGCAAGAATTTTCATGATGTAGTAGACGGTCTTCCCGACGGCGTGCGGCTGGTGGCAATTAGCAAGTATCATACCAACGAGTATATAGAGGCAGCCTACAGCGAAGGACAACGACTGTTCGGCGAAAGTCATGAGCAGGAACTTAAAGCCAAGCATTCTACTTTGCCGGATGATATTGAATGGCACTTTATAGGACATTTACAGACTAATAAAGTGAAGTACATCGTTCCCTACATCTCAATGATTGAATCAGTAGACTCTATCCGGCTTCTGCGTGAGATAAACAGACAGGCGGCTCGTTACGATAGGGTTATAGATGTGCTTTTGGAGTTGCATATCGCTAAAGAGGATACAAAGTACGGCTTGACCTTTGATGAGTGTCGTAACATTCTTGACTCGGGCGAGTGGCGTACCATGGACAATGTTCGCATTTGCGGTCTTATGGCAATGGCATCGTTTGTCGATGATGTAAGTCAGATAAGAAAGGAATTTTGTATGGCCGCAGATTTCTTTGACGAGGTGAAGCAGAAATACTTTGCCAATGACGATTATTTCAGGGAACGTTCGTGGGGCATGAGTCACGATTACCGGATTGCTATAGCCTGTCGCAGTACGATGATAAGGGTAGGGACAAAAATCTTTGGACCTCGAGTTTATTGAGAGGAAATTTACGACCAATCATCCAACGCATGACAGCCTGTTCAGAATCTCACGCATAGTTCGCAATCTATTAAATTAAAGTAGTGATTTGTCAGGCTTCTGTCGTTCACTAAAGCATACTCTGCTTGCAGTTCTACGTTTTTGCAAGCAGAGTAATTCATACCTATTTCATATTGTGTTCTTGCAGAGCTCCATCGTGCTGCTTTACGGTAAAGGTCATATCGTACTTTCAGTCTCAACTTGTTATTTATACATGGTGCTATAAGCAGTGCGTAAATGCCGTCAGCCTTATTGCCCATGTCATATTTTATATCGGTTTTTTTAGCATCATCTGCCTGTTGGTGTGATGTGGTAAACCCCCAACCTGTAGAGTGTATATACTCAGAACGCACTTGCCATCCGCCCTCTTTATATTCAGCTCCTAAAGCATATCTGTTCTGTCGCAGACTCCTTGTCCCTAAAATGGTATTTCCCTGTGCATCTATACTGTTGCCGGTGCGGGCATAGGTGCCGGTCCATCCGAATGCACCAATTCTAAATCCTTTTAGTGGCGTCACCCACACACCGCCAATCAGGTCCTTCTTACTGTCCATATCCTTTGTGTTTATACCTTGTCCGTTAAACACACCCACCTGATAGTGTATTGATGTATTCCACAATTTCACGTCGCCTTGCAGTTGTAACCCGATGTCTCTTCCGTTGCTGGCATGACATCCTGTCCTATCGTTAAATCCAGCCAGATTGTTTATTACTTGTGCATATCCCATAAAGCCCTGGTCAATGGGATTCATAGGATTTTCAAAGGTGAAGGGTCTCTTAAATTGTCCAAGCTTTACCTTCAGGAAGTTATAACGTTGCCATTCAGCGAAGGCATCGACAAGTCTTACGCTGCTTCCTAATGACGACACATTACCGCTTACTTGCCCTTGTATTTTGTATGCAAAATCTCCTTTCAGTATTCCATCGGCAGCTAAACGTGCTATTCTGATATTGAAACCATTGGACTGGTCCTCATCTTTCATTACAGCCTGATACTGTCCTATGAAATATCCGCTTATCCGCGGCTTTTCTGTTATGTCATTCTGTGCTTTTGCTGCAGTCAGCGAGGCAATGAGCAGCAATGCTATGCATAACACCTTGTTTGTCATGATATTATATCCTTGCTATATATATTATGGTAATAGATAATCTAATACAGCTTTCTGTAATGATTTATTATTTTCTGCGTTCCAGTAATACTACGTTTTCCACATGTGGCGTGTGTGGGAACATATCAACAGGCTGTACTGCTGTTACTTGATAGTTGGATGCTAATGCAGAGAGGTCTCTTGCCTGTGTTGCCGGGTTGCAGCTCACGTACACTATACGTTCTGGTGCAGCCCTCAATATTGTTGCCACTACGTCGGCGTGCATTCCTGCCCTGGGCGGATCTGTTATTATTACGTCAGGTCGTCCAAGCTTATTAATGAAGTCGTCGCTCAGAATATCCTTCATGTCCCCTGCATAGAACTGGGTGTTTGTTATGCCGTTTATCTGCGAGTTTGTTTTTGCATCCTCAATGGCTTCAGGTACATATTCGATACCAACCACTTTTTTTGCCTTTCGTGCCACGAAATTGGCTATGGTTCCTGTTCCTGTGTAGAGATCGTAGACAAGTTCCTTCCCTGTCAGCTGTGCAAAATCCCTTGCTACACTATACAGATGATAAGCCTGCTCCGTGTTGGTCTGATAAAAACTCTTTGGACCCACTTTGAATTTTAGTTCTTCCATCGTTTCGTATATGAAGTCGTTACCTTTGAAGGTCACAACTTCCTGGTCACCGATGGTGTCATTGCATTTCTGGTTGTCCACGTACATTAGTGCACTTATTTCAGGAAACATCTTCGCCACATGCTCCATCAGCTTCATGGCTTTAGGTCTGTCATCTTCATTGTTAAATCTGAATTGCACTATCACCATCCATTCTCCTGTGTTTGAGTTTCTTATTATAATGTCTCTTAGAAGACCATTTTGCTCTTTCAGATCGTAGAAATCTATATTGTGTTTAAGAGCGTAATCAAAAATTTCGTTTCTTATCCTATTGTGCAGATCGTCCATCAGATGGCATTTTTCTATTGGCAGAATCTTATCGAAAGCTCCTGTAATGTGGAATCCGATAGCCTCTCTTGGTGCTATTGTCTCTTTGTCGGCAATCTCTTCTTTAGTAAGCCATCTCTTGTTAGAACATCCGAATTCCAATTTATTTCTGTATTCTGTTGTCTTTACCGAGCCCATAATTGGTCTTATTTCCGGTAGTTCAACCTTCCCGATTCGTCTTAGCTGGTCGGTTATTTGTTTCTGTTTGGCTTTCAACTGCTCCTCGTAAGGCAGGTTCTGCCATTTACAGCCGCCACACACACCGAAGTGTTTACACATGGGTATTACCCTCTTCTTGCTGTATTCTACATACCTTATTACTTCGGCCTCCATATAACTGTGTTTCTTTTTCTTTACTTGGAGGTCCACCACATCACCCGGTACGACAAAAGGCACAAACACAACAATGTCGTTAATTCTTGCTATAGCTTTACCTTCGGCAGCTATATCGGTGATGGTTACATTTTCAAATATTGGTAGCGGTTTCTTCTTTCTGCTCATGATATTCTTGTTTTAGTTTGCAAAATTACAAAAAACAGTATCATTAGCGGCTTTTTTCCATAAAAATGTCTTTGTTTATTGTACAATACGTATAACATTTATTTA
>CAMTJK010000011.1 GCA_947072805.1 uncultured Prevotella sp. | reverse complement strand
GTTAAAGTCAAGATTTTTCATAAAAGTAAATAAATGTTATACGTATTGCATCGCACAGTATTCTATCTTCACCCGGAAGGCAACTCTGCAGTCCGAATGCCGCTCAAAATAGGCATCACGGTATAATCTAATGACAAATTAGGAGTTTAAACACCATCAACGTTTGGCACTTCGTGCTAAAATGCTTACTTTTGCGCGTGTTTTCATAGTTTATATGTATATAAGAAACAGGAAATGAAGGATTCTGTGATAATAGTGAGCGGCGGAATGGACAGCATCACCATGCTCTACGAGTACCGCGAGCGCATAGCCGTGGGCGTTTCGTTCGATTACGGAAGCAACCACAATGCAAGAGAAATACCGTTTGCACGCCTGCATTGCGAACGTCTGGGCATACGCCATATAGTGGTGAACCTCGACTTCATGCACCGCCACTTCAAGAGTTCGCTGCTTGAGGGAGCCGATGCCATACCAGAGGGACATTATGCCGACGAGAACATGAAATCGACGGTAGTGCCTTTCCGCAACGGAATAATGCTTGCCATAGCCACCGGACTTGCAGAAAGCAACGGACTGAAATACGTCATGATGGCAAACCACGGCGGCGATCATGCCATTTATCCCGACTGCCGCCCGGATTTTGTAAAGGCTTTCGATGAGGCCGCGGCAGCCGGAACATACGAGGGCGTGCGCGTACTCGCACCCTATACCGACATAACAAAGGCTGATATAGCGCGTAAGGGACGCGAAATGGGCATCGACTATGCCGAAACGTGGTCGTGCTACAAGGGTGGCGAGCACCATTGCGGACGCTGCGGAACATGCGTGGAAAGAAAAGAAGCGCTTGCTGATGCAGGTGTATGCGACACTACCATATACGAAAACATGTGATGACGGGCGCCGGGCGCACATAAAGATGGAAATAAAAGACTTACAGGCTATGTATGCCGCTCTGCCGCAGGTCGGGGCGCTGGCAGAAAAACTCAGGGATGCTTCGGTAGAGACTGTGGCTCTCGACGGACTTATGGCGTCGGCGGCACCAATGGTGTTCGGCAGTCTTGCCCTGCGCGACAGGCGCAACATACTCTTCATACTACAGGACGCCGACGAGGCAGGATACTTCTACCACGACCTTACGCAGGTGATGGGGCAGGAGAGCGTGTTCTTTCTCCCCTCGTCATATCGCAGAGCGGTGAAGTATGGGCAGAGAGATGCCGCAGCAGAGATATTGCGCACGGAGGCTCTCGCCGAAATGTCGCGCACCGATGCGAAAGTCTATATAGTGAGCTACCTTGAAGCCGTTGCCGAGATGGTGGTGTCGCGAAAGAAGATGGACGACCGCACGCTCGAGATGCACAGAGGCGGCACTGCCGATGTGGCTGAAGTGATGGACACGCTGCGCGAATATGGTTTCAAGGAAGTGGATTATGTATATGAACCCGGACAGTTTGCATTGCGCGGAAGCATTCTCGATGTCTATTCATATAGCTGCGAATATCCGTTCAGAGTAGACTTCTTCGGTGATGAGATAGACTCCATACGCACATTTGAGGTAGAAACGCAACTCTCGCGCGACAGACGCGAAGACATACGCATAGTGCCGGAACTTGCCGGACAGACCGACGAGCGCATTCCGCTGCTGTCGTTCCTGTCCGACGACACCGTACTCGTGATGAAGAACGGCGAATATGTGCGCGATGCCGTGGCACGTACTTACGACGAGGGCTTCTCGCAACAGGCTCTCACGGAACGTCTGGAGGGTGCCACCGAGCAGGAACAGCGTGCCATCATACAGCAGATGAGCCGTGACATGCAGCTCATCACGCCAAACCGCTTTGCCGAGGGCACACAACGCTTCCGCATGGTAGACATAGGGCATCGTCCGCTAAGGCATCCCGATGCTGTGATACGCTTTAACATCACACCGCAACCGCTGTTCCACAAGAATTTCGAGATGCTTACGAGTTCTCTTGAAGACTATATTCTGAAAGGGTACGGCATATACATACTTGCCGACAGCAGAAAACAGAACGAACGGTTGAAGGAAATATTTAAAGCCGAACGTGGCACGTCTGCCGCTACAGCCGGAACCACTGCCGGCGGAATAGACTTCACCCCCGTAGACAAAACGCTCCATGAGGGTTTTGCCGATAACGACATGAAGATGTGCTTCTTCACCGACCATCAGATATTCGACCGCTTCCACAAATACAACCTCCGTTCCGACAAGGCGAGAAGCGGAAAGGTGGCTCTCACACTTAAGGAGATAAGGCAGTTTGAACCGGGCGACTTCGTGGTACACGTGGACCACGGCATAGGACGCTTCGGAGGACTTGTGCGCATGCCGCAGAATGACGGCGGTTTTCAGGAGATGATAAAGATAACCTATCAGCACGGCGACTCGATATACGTCTCTATACATTCTTTATATAAGGTGTCGAAATATAAGGCGCAGGACAATGGCGAACCGCCGCGCCTAAGCCACCTCGGAACCGGACAGTGGGAACGTCTGAAGGAACGTACGAAAAAGAAGATTAAGGACATAGCCCGCGACCTTATAAAGCTGTATGCACGCCGCCGCCACGAAAAGGGATTCGCTTTCAGTGCCGACAGCTTCATGCAGCACGAACTTGAGGCGGGATTCCTATATGAGGATACGCCCGACCAGCTGAAAGCCACCGGCGACGTGAAAGCCGACATGGAACGGCAACGACCTATGGACCGACTTGTATGCGGCGATGTGGGCTTCGGAAAGACCGAAGTGGCTGTGAGGGCTGCTTTCAAGGCTGCTTGCGACTCGAAGCAGGTGGCTGTGCTCGTGCCTACCACGGTGCTGGCTTACCAGCACTATCAGACGTTCAGCGGACGACTGAAGGATTTCCCCGTACGAGTGGACTACCTCACAAGGGCACGCACGGCAAAGCAGACAAAGGAACTGCTGGCCGATCTCGCAGACGGAAAAATAGATATACTCATAGGAACACACAAACTGATAGGGAAGTCGGTGAAATTCCGAGACCTCGGTCTGCTCATCATAGACGAAGAACAGAAGTTTGGAGTGGCTGTGAAGGAAAAACTGAGGCAGATGAAAGTGAATGTAGACACGCTCACCATGTCGGCAACACCCATCCCGCGCACACTGCAGTTCTCACTCGTCGGAGCGCGCGACCTGAGCATCATCCAGACACCGCCGCCAAACCGCTATCCCATTCAAACGGAAATACATACCTTCGGGGCCGAAATAATAGCCGATGCCATAAACTTCGAAATGAGCCGCAACGGACAGGTGTATTTCGTAAACAACAGAATAAACGAACTGCAGCGCATAGCCGACATGATTCACAAGTACGTGCCAGATGCACGCATCGCCATCGGACACGGACAGATGAAGCCTGAAACTCTGGAACATGTCATCCTCGATTTTGCCAATTACGACTACGACGTTTTGCTCTCTACGACCATCGTAGAAAACGGTATCGACATACCGAATGCCAATACCATAATAATAAATGGGGCGCAAAACTTTGGTCTCAGCGACCTGCATCAGATGAGAGGACGTGTGGGACGCGGCAACAGAAAGGCTTTCTGCTATCTGCTGGCACCGCCGCTATCGGCTCTGCCGCAGGAGTCGCGCCGACGACTCGAGGCTCTCGAGAATTTCTCCGACCTTGGAAGCGGTATAAACATAGCCATGCAAGACCTCGACATACGTGGAGCGGGTAACTTGCTCGGAGCGGAACAGAGCGGATTTATTGCCGACCTGGGATACGAAACCTACCAGAAAATTCTAAACCAGGCTGTCACCGAACTGAAAAACGACGAGTTTGCCGACATATATGCGGAGGATGCGGCAAAGGGAGAGGTGAAGGCCGGA
Source organism: uncultured Prevotella sp. (assembly GCA_947072805.1). Classification (GTDB taxonomy): domain Bacteria; phylum Bacteroidota; class Bacteroidia; order Bacteroidales; family Bacteroidaceae; genus Prevotella. The sequence continues at coordinate 20,339 of CAMTJK010000011.1, read as the reverse complement.
GAATTTGTGGACGACTGCGCTCTCGAAAGCGACATAGAAATGTACTTCCCTGAAAGGTATGTGCCCAGTGACAGCGAACGAATGTTGCTATACAGAGAACTCGACAATCTGAAAACCGACGAGGAACTGGAACAGTACAGGGGCAGAATGCGTGACCGCTTCGGAGAAATTCCACAGGTGGGAGAGGAGCTGATGAGAGTGGTGCCGCTAAGAAGACTCGGCAAATCGCTCGGATGCGAAAAGATAATGCTGAAGCAAGGCAGGATGACCCTTATATTTGTAAGCAACATGCAAAGCCCTTATTACCGCAGTCCGGCATTCGACCGTATTCTCGAATACATCACGCGAAATCCGCGCAGGTGCAACTTGAGGGAGCAGAACGGCAAACGCTCGGTAGTAATAGATGGAGTGAAAACGGTGGATGAGGCTCTCGGAGTGATGAAAAGCATCTGATTTCTTCTTTATATAACTTATAGTATCTGTCAAATTGTCTGTGTGTTATGTCAAAATGGCATAATTAAAGCGTTGGTATGCTTGTTGTATTGATATAGGTGAAAGCCGAAGCAAAAGCCGAGGCTGTGAAATGAAACAATAAAACAATGTATCAAACAATAAAAACAAAACAGGAGGACAAGATTATGACACCTACAAGAAGAAACTCATCATGGTTACCGGACGTGTTTAACGACTTTTTCGCAACCGATTTTATGCCAAAGGCAAATGCAACGGCACCCGCAATCAACGTGAAGGAATCGAACAAGGGCTACACTGTGGAGCTCGCTGCTCCCGGAATGACAAAGGAGGACTTCTGTGTACACATCAACGATGAGGGAAATCTTATCGTAAAGATGGAAAGCAAACAGGAGAATAAGGAGGAAAACAAGGAGTTCAGATATCTGCGCCGCGAGTTTTCGTACACTAAATACGAGCAGACGCTCATACTGCCCGACGATGTGGACAAGGAGAAAATTGCTGCAAGGGTGGAGAACGGAGTGCTTACCGTAGAACTTCCTAAGCTTGAAGAGAGCAAGGTAAAGGTGGCAAGGCAGATAGAAATAGGTTAGGCGGACACTTCTTCCGCTTATAGGGAGAAAAAGAAAAGGAGGAAAAGCAAAGAGAGGATATGCCAATGGCGGCGTGTCCTCTCTTTTTTGTGTGTATAGGCAGTATGAGGCTGTCTTGGAATTAAGCAACTGCTACTCACTTCCTGCATCGTTCTGCAGTGTCTCTGCCTTTTCCATGTCGGACGCTTTCTTCAGCATGTGTTCGAATCGTCTCCTTTCCGCGTTTATTTTCAGTGCATTTATAATCTCGGTCACACCATATAACAGCAGACACCAGCCAAGTATGATGAGAGGTGCGCCGGCTATCCACATGGGTCGCAGCAGGGCTATAAGTCCGATGAGGAGAATTACGGTGGGACAAATCCAGAAGATGAACGGAATCTTGCTTATCTTGCGTGCCCTGATAAGCAGGAACAGCTGGTTGAATGCTCCGAGAAGGAGAATGAAACCGAGTATATATGCAATGAAATCCATGACGAACAGCGGACGGATGGCAAGCAATAGTCCGAACAGCAGGCTGCCGATACCTACAATGGGGAAGGGCGGGTTGCCTCCCGAAAGCACGTTGCCGTCAGAATCGAGCACCGTCGTGCCGTTGCTCTTGCGTCGAGCGTTGATGTAGACGAGGCATGATATGATGCCGGGCAGCAGAAACAGCACTCCGATAGCCACTATCAGCCATGTGGCGGTGTTGATGGGGTACTTGATGAGCAGTGCTCCCACAATGATGGAGCATATAGCCCTGAAGATGGAACTCTGTAATACTTTCATAATAAAACCGTTTTGTATAAAAAATACTGTTTGTACGCTTCCGGAAGGGAGTCTCTCCGGTACGTTTTCACTTCTATTCGTTGCACAAAAATAAGCATAAAGGCAATAAGAAGGAAATAATTTTGCTACTTTTGCAGAATAAAAACATTGATTATGACGACCTTATATCTGGTCAGACACGGTGAAACGGAGGATAATGTGGCGAGGATAATGCAGGGACAGACGCATGGCAAGCTCACCGCAAACGGTGTTGCCCAGGCGCGCAGTCTGGCTTTGCGATTTGCCGAAGAGCCTATTGATGCTTTTGTTTCGAGCGATTTGCAGCGTGCTATCGACACGGCGGTTATCATAGCACGTCCACACGGCATGACTGTAGAGACTACGCCGTTGCTTCGTGAGCGTGACTGGGGCGGATTTACAGGTAGATATATTCCAGACCTGAAGAACGAAAAATGGTGTGACGACATCGAAACACTCGAGCAGATGCGTGCACGCGCCATGCGGTTTATGGAATATCTGAAAACAAAATACCACGACCAGCGTGTGCTGGTCGTGGGTCACGGAATAATAAATAAGGCTATTCAGTCGGTTTACTATAATCTTCAAATGAGCGAAATCACTCCAATGACCAATGCCGAGGTGCGTATTTTGGAGCTTTGACTTTACTCTGTCCTTTAATCCTAATCATTTTTTAGCGGCGTCCGCTGAAGCTACCCGATGCTTTCGAGCTGCTGCCTGAAGAGTGGCTTGACGATCTTGTCATGCTGCTGCCGTTGCTTCTCGACACGTTGCTGCTCATTCTGCTTGGAGTGTAGCCGGAACTTTTGGCAGGCAGGCTGCTTCTGCTGAAAGAGTTGTTTGTACGGCTTGGTGTACTTGACGATATTCTTGAGGGAGTGCTTGCAGATCTTGATAAGTTGCTGCCGGTGGCGCTGTTGGAGAAACTGCCCGAGCGCGATAGGCTTTTCTGCGTGCTCTCCGTTCTCGTTACTCTCGGCGTGTTGGCGGGACTTTGCGAGAAGGTATTGCTACGGCTGGCGCTGAAGGAACCGTTGTTGCTTCTTATGGTAGAACCGATGCTCTTAGGCGCTGTGTTGCGACCGTTTGTGACGGTGGAACCAGCCCTGTTGCCGAAGCTGCCCGATACAGAACCGTTATTTGTTCCGCCAGATACGGTGGCGTTGCTTCTGTTTCCGCTGAACGAACCGCTCGTCTTGCTTGTTCCGAAGTTGCTGCTTCCATTCTGTATGTTGCCGTTGGCGGTTATGCGTGTGGAGCTGTTAGCTCTGTTGTCGTTGTTTCGGTTTACATTGCCATTGTTCCAGTGGTCGCGCATGCCTACGTGGTTGTTTGAGCCGCTATGGAAGTCGTTGCGGCGTGGCTTGTAGTAGCTGTGTCCGCCGTTGTGTCTCCAGCTGTGTCCGCCGCAGTAAGATACGTAAACTCTTGGTCTGCTGAAATAATAGTAGTCACGTCTCGGGTATCTTGCATATATTCCGAAGTGCCAGTAGCCTGCGTTCCAGTAGAGCGGACGGTAGAAGTAAGAAGCGGCACAGAAAGCATTCCATTGCCAGTCGAGCAGGATGTATCCGAAGTCGAGATTACGGCGTGTCCAATATGTGCCGTAGAGGTCGTTTACGGATGTTACGCCCATCAGATAGTCGAGGTTTATCTCGTATGCAGCCTCATACTGCATGTCGTTGAGATTGAGCTCGTAAGCCATCTTGTCCGTGAGGAAGAGGGCTTCGCGTCGAGCCTGTTCGTAACTCATAGCGTTGGTAGACATTGCCATTGAGAAGAGAGTCACCATTATAATCATAAACCGTTTCATAGTCGTAATGTTTTATTTGTTAATACTCTGTTTCTTGATTCTCGTTCGGGTTTCCCCTTTTGTTTACTGCAAAGTAACTGAAAAATTATTGTCACGGCAAAGGATTTTCCCTAATCAGTAGGAGGAAAATCCCTAAAACCGTTTCTTCTCTCCCAATAGCTCATCATATAGGATGGTCTCATGCCTACAAAGGCGAGAACCGAAAGATGGAAAAAGGCGCTTGTAGTATAATATACATCATCTTTTTGGACGTAAAAAGCGCCTGTTATGATTTTTTTATTATATTTGCACATTGTAGGCTGTATGCGGAAGATGTACAGACGCGGACAGCCGCAGCCACCGGAGTGCTGGAGTACAAGGTTCGATGTTTTCGGCATGGCTGTATGCCCGGACAACAGAGAGAAAGAAGAAGGTGCCGGACATAGGAAATGATGCGCATAAATTTCCTTTTTATGAAACAATCTAATGTACACCAGACAAGGATATGCAATATAGACTGACATCGGCATTGGCAGTCGTGATGGTTATTGTGGCGGAGCTGACAGGAACAGAAGTCATGTCGCAGGAAACAAAAAACATCAGCGGTATACTGCACAATATTAATTATGGCGTGGAGATGCAGGCGACGATGTCGCACAACAAGACTCCGCTGTGGCTAAATGCCAACAAATACGGACTCAGCTCGCTCGACGAGACGAACGGTTATCTGCGAGCATCGCTCTCGCGCCCGTTATCTGCTGATTCGGCATATCGTTGGGGAATGGGATGGGGAGCAGATCTGGCTGTCCCTTATAATTTCACAAGTAACTATGTAATACAGCAGGCGTATGTAGAAGGGCGCTGGCTCAAGGGAACACTCACCGTAGGAAGCAGGGAGTGGAAGATGGAACTGAAAAACAATGAACTTTCCAGCGGTTCGCAGACGCTTGGCAGAAACGCCAGACCTGTGCCGCAGGTGAGAGTGGCATTGCCCGATTACTGGGAGATCCCGTTTACCCGCGGTTGGCTCTCGTTGAAAGGTCACATAGCCTACGGTATGATGACCGACGACAACTGGCAACACGACGTGACGGGCAGACGTAGCAGATATGCCGACAACGTGTTATATCACAGCAAAGCCGGATATCTTCGTATAGGCAACGACTATCGTTTCTGTCCTGTATCGCTTGAACTCGGACTTGAGATGGCATCAACCTTTGGAGGAACAGCATACAGACAGGATACAGACGGCTCTATGGTAAAGGTGGAAAACGCCACAAACCTAAGGGCTTTATGGCAGGCTTTCATGCCGGGAGGGGCAGAAGCTAACGAAACCATGTACAAGAATATTGAAGGCAACCATGTGGGCAGCTGGCTCATACGCTTCAATTACAAAGCCGACAGATGGGGGCTGAGCGTATATGCTGACAAATTCTTTGAGGACCAATCATCGATGTTCCAGCTCGATTACAACGGCTACGGCGAAGGAGAGGAATGGGACCAGAAGAAAAAGAGAAAGTATATACTATATGATTTCAAGGATATAATGCTTGGTATGGAGCTAAACATGGATTACGAGTACTGGATACAGAATGTGGTCCTTGAATATATGTACACAAAATACCAGAGCGGTCCTGTTTATCACGATCGTACCATGTCCATTAGCGACCATGTGGGCGGCAAGGATGACTTCTACAATCACAGCGTATTTACCGGATGGCAACATTGGGGCCAGGTGATGGGCAATCCGCTCTATCGCTCGCCGATATACAACAGCGACGGAACGATAATGGTAGAAAACAACCGTTTCATGGCATTCCATCTGGGTATATCGTCTACCATACGCAATTTCCATTACCGCCTGTTGGGTACATGGCAGGACGGACTGGGTACATATCTCATTCCATTTACAAAAAAACAGCAAAACGTTAGCCTGCTTGCCGAAGCTACCTACCGTTTTGCCGGAAAACTCGAGGGATGGAGCCTTACAGGCGCATGCGGAGCTGATTTTGGAAAAATATTGGGAGATAACAGCGGATTTCAACTGACGATAGCGAAGAAAGGAATATTGAGATGAAACGAAATATAATACTGTCGGTAGCCTTTTGTGCCGTAACGGCAATTAGCATGGCCACATTCACGGCGTGTACAATAGAGACATCGGGCAACGGTGACCTGGACGGCTTCTGGCATCTCACGCAAATAGACACGCTGTCTACCGGCGGTTCTGCGGACAAATCGGAAGAACTTTTGTTTTGGGCGGTGCAAGCAGATCTGCTCAACGTGGTAGACAGAAGGATAGGTAGCGATTATCTTATGCGTTTCGATAAGTCGGGCACGACGCTACGGGTTTACGAGCCGTACGGCAACGACCGTATGTCAGGCGACATAAAGGTGGAAGACCCACTGGAACTGGCACCGCTTGGCATCAATGCCCTCGATGAAACGTTCACCATAGAGAATTTTAGCAGCAGCAAGATGACCCTTAACGACGGATTTCTGCGACTTAGTTTCGTAAAAATGTAGAAAATGTAACTTAGAATTTCTTCCCACCCACAATGCAGAGAAAAGTGTTGACAAGAATCTTGAAGTCAAACAGCAACGATTGATGCTCCAAGTAATAGAGGTCGAGCTCCAATCGGCGTAGCATCTTTTCCATAGTGTCCGTATAGCCGTTGTAAAGCGTGGCATACGACGTAACCCCCGGTCTTATCTTATATAAAAGAGTGTAGCGCGCATCGCGTTCTATAATCTGTCTTACGTAAAACTCACGTTCCGGACGCGGACCGACAAAGGCCATGTCGCCCACAAAGACGTTCCATAGCTGTGGCAGTTCGTCCAGATGGTGGTCACGCAGGAAGCGTCCTGTGCGTGTCAGGCGCGGGTCGTTGTCGTGAGAGCTTAGCTCCGGACCATTGCTCTCGGCATCGGGCCGCATACTTCTGAACTTGTAAATGCGGAAAGTTTTGCCGTCTTTTCCTATGCGCTCCTGACTGAAGAACGCTGCGCCGCCATCCTCAATCTTTATGGCGAGGTAGCAAACGAGAAAAAGCGGAGAGAAGACAAAGAGACAGACAAGCGAGAGAACCAAGTCGATGGCGCGCTTGATTTTCCGATAGCGTATTGTCGTTTTGTCCTTATTGCTGGTGGTCATGGTTATTCCTGTGTAAATGGGTGTCAGAACACTTCTGTCTGCTGTCCGTGCCTGATTATTATCCTGTCAATCACTTTGTGGAAGATTACATATACGGCAATGTTGATTGCCACGATTGCCGTTATGTTTGTAAACATGTTGAGAAGCCAGTTTAATGCGATGTAGAGTATTGCAAAGCAAAGCACTACGCAGAGTGTCTTGTGCTGTGACAGTCCGGCTCGCATGAGCTTATGATGAATGTGATTCTTGTCGGGTGAGACAGGCGAACGGTGGTGGCGTATGCGCACAAGTGCAACGCGGATTGCATCGAACACCGGAACGATAAGCACTGTGTACGACAAGAGAAGCCCGTTGCCGTCGTAAATGGATAGGTTGGAATTTTTCATGGTCAGTTTAAGGCTTAGAAAAGCCAGGAGGAAGCCTATTGACAGCGAGCCTGTATCGCCCATGAAAATCTTTCTGTTGCGTTCCGCCTTTCCAAAGAGGTTGAAGTAGGTGTAAGCAAGGAGTACTCCCACAAGTGCGGCAATCATGATGACATAGAACCAGAGCCCCCATTTGCCGAAAGCATAGATAAAGCCGCACAGCGCAATGATGGTGAGGCCGCTTGCCTGTCCGTCTATTCCATCAATGAGATTGATGGCATTCGATATGAAAGCCATGACAATAATGGTGAGCAGAAAGCCTGCCGAAAAAGGTATCTCGTAAATTCCGCAAAACCCGTATAGGTTGTTTATGTAAAGTCCCGATGCCGGCATGACACACGAAGCCACCAGCTGTACAGCCAGTTTCTTGAAAGCTTCCAGCCCGATGATGTCGTCGATAATTCCGGTAATGTATATGGCAACCAGTCCGATAGTAAAATACACTGTCCACAGGCTGAAAGTGATGGTCTGTTCGCCCCGTAGCTGCGTTATTGCGAACACAATGATGCACCCGATGAATACGCAAGGCAGAAAAACAATACCTCCGAGTCTCGGTATTGCGTTGTTGTGGATTTTTCTTGTATTAGGTATGTCGTACAGTCCGTAGCGCTTGCAGAAATTTAAAACCATAGGTATAGTGATATATCCGCATATAAAGCTGCACAGAAAGGCTATCAAAGCAAATAATATAGAGGTGCTCATTAAGCAAAGATATCTTTTTTATAATAATAACTCAATTAACATTTAAATATTGTATGATAGCCGCTTTTTTTGACAACAGCGTTAAAAACATTCTTTTATTAAATGTAAAATTACTACCTTTGCATATGATATGCGGCACCGGACGGATAGCGTAATCTTTCCATTACAGCGGTGTCACGTACATGTAGAATGGAACAAGAATTAGTATCAGTCATAATGCCCACGTATAATGCCAGCAGATTTCTTGCAGGCAGTGTGGAAAGTGTGCTCAATCAGACGTACACGAATATAGAATTGATTGTTACAGATGACTGTTCTACTGATGATACCGTAAGTATTCTTAGGAAATATGAGAAGAAGGATTCGCGCGTAAAGGTGTTTTTACAAAATGAAAACCTCGGAGCCGGTCCTGCACGCAATGTGTGTATAAAGAATGCTTCGGGAAGATATATTGCCTTCTGTGACAGTGATGACAGATGGTTCCCGGACAAACTTGAAAAGCAGATACGCTTTTTGCAGCAGACACATTGCCGACTTACGTACTCATCTTATATATTATGTGACAGTAACGACAAGGAGAAAGGAATTTTTATAGTTCCTGATCGCATAACGTACAGGGGTATGCTGAGGGACGACAAGATAGGATGTCTTACTGCCATTTATGATGCGAAGGCTTTGGGACGCAAATTCTACCTTCCTAACTTGCGCAAACGTCAAGATTGGGCTCTCTTTATAATGATTTTGCGCCAGTGCAGGGTGGCTAAAGGCATAAAGGAACCTTTGGCCTATTACAGGCTCCGTACAGACTCTATATCGGGAAACAAATTCAAACTGATAAAATATAATGCGCGCGTTTATCGGGAAGTGCTTGGCTACTCGGTAGTGATGTCATATCTGTTTCTTTTCTTTATTTTCCTTCCCACATATGCTATAAAGATGATAAAGCGTCATTGGGACAGCTTGGCTTTTAACATGATGAAGAAAGCGGAACGGTGAAGAGCGAGGGAAACAGATAGGAAGACATTGAAATCATTGCTTCATCTGCTTTTGTCGATCCGATGACATAATTGGACGCAGCCGTTCGACAAGAATCTCTATTACCCGCTCCGGTTGATATTTCATTGCTTCGTCCAGACAATTTGACCTCATCTGAATGATTGATTCGGGGTTGGCTGACGCTTCGTAAAGGATGGAGGTTAGTTCTTCAACATTGTGTGTATGGAAGATGCGCCCGGTTTTTCCATTATCTATAATGTTGGGATTGTCGTGCCAGTCGGATGCTATCACCGGCACACCTGCAGCAAATGCGTCAATGAGCGTGCCCGCAAAGCATTCTCCTTCATAGTAGGTGGGAAACAGTAATGCGAAATAATGTTTCAGAACGGAAACACTGTTACCGAAATCAACACATCCTTTGTATCTTATGAAATCAGGCTGTCCTTTCATAATATTGTCGAACCATTCTTTCTGGTCTTTGCCTATCTGTCCATAAATATCAAGAGTGAAAACAGTATGTCCTACTCTTGCATTGCATGTCTTGACAGCCTCAATGGCATCCTCTATTCCTTTCTCCCTGACAACTCTTGAGAATGTGCATAAGGCGAACGGTTTGTCGCTTTGCACATGTATGTCTTTTCTGTCGGCTATTTCAAGAGGCTTGAAATTAGGCATTACGCTTACGTTTGTAAATCCCATATCAGCCATCTTGTCATACATGGACCTCGTTTCAACAAAAATGCCATTGAATCTTTTCAGAAGAAAACATAACCACTTGTTGCCTGCAATTGTTTTTGGGAGCCACCCGCCAATCACTACATAATACAGGCTACGCCTGAAAATGATGTTAAACAATATAAGTGCCGGCGAAATGAAAAGCAGACCTTTATGAGCGGGCATCATGATGATGTTGTGGCTTGACATCATCATTTTGATAACGACAAAAGGTAGTTTAATAAGAAAGCGTATACCTCCGTGAGTATCGTGCAAGGAGACATCGTTTCTGCCATATTTGTTGCATAACTCATCGGCAACAACCTTTGTCTTTATTGTCTGTCCGTCTAAATAAACGCCTCCGAATCCGAAATGACCTATGATGGCAATATTGTGCATGAGTCTTTTATGAAATTATTAGTAATATTCGACGACGGCTTATTTCTTGTATTTTGCTATTGCTTCTCTTATGGCATTGAGCCAGCCGTGCCCGTACTTCAAGTCGGGTTCAACATAATTACCTTCACCCCATTCGTTCCATGCTTTCAGAAACAATATCTGATGTTCCGGCTGTTTGTCTTTTACCAGTTGGAGGGCTTTTTCTACTGTCGCCTGAAACTTCTTTGGAGTACTGCCCGTCATGGGATCAGCTTTTTTGCCGGCACGTGGTGTCCTATCCCATTGTGGAAGGAGGGTAGGATATACATTTTCCCATTTGTCTTCTTCAACATAGTAGTGCTGCATAGCCTTCTCATAGTCTGTTCGCATGGCGATGGGAAGGAAGGTGCGGCATGCAAGATAGAACATGAGCAACTTTATCTTTCCATGACACAAAGCTTTTGCCCTATTCAGTCCAGCCGACATAACGGCATCAAAACCTTTGTTAAGCAAATCGTTGTAGTATTCGGCTGCGTGTTCGGTATCCCATAAGGTCAGTTTGCCGGAGTTCACGGATTTTCCGGAAGCATTAACGGTATATCCTACGAAATGAATGCCTGGCAATCCATTCTTGCGGGCGAGAGCCTGCCATTGACCGATAAAAGCTTCAACCTCGGGAATGGCTCTTGGCGCCCATATTGCAAACAGGGGTTTTCCGTCTACAGTTATGTAGCGCTTGTCACGAAAAGCTGGCAGCATGGAATAGAAATGGGATTCGTGGTCTTCTGTAGAATAATTCATTTTCATTATGACAGAATCCTTGCGCATGCTGTTGCCTTTCTCCCATGTCTTGTTGGTCCAATCATGGTTAGCCCAACACACACAAAAAGGAAAATCCGGCTTTCCGGAAGCAAGGACTTCGTTAAACGGGCGTTCCAATAGTTGCTTGCCGTTGCCAAACCAGTAGTGATAGTAACAGAAGCCCTCAATGCCGGCATCACGGGCAAGTTGCGCCTGCTGTTCACGCACTTCCGGCAGACGCAAATCATAGAAGCCAAGATCTGCGGGTATTCTCGGTTGGTAGTGTCCTCGGAACTGTGGTTTTGCTTTTGCCACGTTTGTCCATTCGGTGAAACCTTTTCCCCACCATTCGTCGTTTTCAGGGATAGGATGGTATTGCGGTAGATATAATGCAATTATTCGTGGTTTCATACTTGAAAATATTATTGATTGCTTGTGATGATGCTTTTTATTACTTTGGCTGGAATGCCAACAGCTGTAGAATTTGCCGGGATGCTTTTTGTTACCACACTGTTTGCGCCAATTACAACATTGTTGCCTATGGTTACACCTGGCATTATGCAGACATTGTTACCCAGCCACACATTGTTGCCGATATTTACCTCTCCCTTGGATACTATGGGGCGTTCATTAGGAGGTAATGTCAGCATTTCTTCTGAAAATATGCCGTGTGCATTGTCTGTTATCAGAACGTTGGTTCCGGTGAGAAGATTGTCACCGATGACAACATGGTTGGCGGCAGAAATGGCAGTGCCTCTGCGGATAATGCAGTTGTTGCCGATTTCCAGCAAAGGCTTAGAGGAAGTGACGGCAGGCTTTTGCCATGCTGTAAGTTGGACGTCTTTCTCTATTTGAGTGTAATTACCAATGGAGATGCAGTGTAGGTCATGCAGCTGATGTGCTTTGAACGCAATGACACTATTATACCCGAAATGAAGGAAATGTCGTTTCAGAAATCCGGTATACAGATGAGCTTTGCATGCTCTGATGTGTTCAGGAAACTTTGGGAGCAGCAAGAGTGAGAGTATAAGTCCTAAAGACTCATTTATAGTTTTAATCAGCTGTTTCATTCAGAACTGTTTTATAAAAGGAATACACATTTTTTGCACTTTCCTCTGTGGTGTATAGCTTGTTTACCACACAGAAAGCCCTATCAACAACCGGTTGAAAGGCCGGACGTTGTTGCTCCACTTCTAAAAGAAGCTGAACCAGTTGGCTTTGGGTGTCAAAGCGCAGCGCTATATCTTTACCTTGCATCATCTCAAATCCGTTGTCCATTTGCTCTTTCGTGCCGGCTGTATTTCGTCCGATTGCAAGGCAACCGTTAAACATGGCTTCCGGCATACAAAAGCCGAACCCCTCCGAGTGGGAGGGAATGATTATGGCTTGTGCATGTTGCATCAAGGATGGCAGGTCTTTACGCTCGCCAAGGAAGAGAACATGTTTGTCAAGTTTCTCGTTGGCAATCAGACGTTTCAGTTCACTCAAATAGTCGGGTCTGTTTGTTGCACCAGCCAAATGCAAGGGCAGGGGATTGGTGCTCTTTCTGAAATATTCGGCATATGCTTGTAACAGGAAGAGGGCATCTTTTGCCGGCTCTATTCTGCCAGCGAACAAGAAAAAAGATTTTTTTTCGACCCTTGGCATCGACTCTTTTTGGGCAAAGATACCGTCGTATATTACTATTGAAGAGGTTTTACCTTGCTGTTTATGATACTGTTGTATAGCTTTAGTGATACATATCGAGTAAGAGTCCTTCTGTTCCAACTGTCTGTAAAGAACGGATTTACATGGAAAGTAATGCATGCCGAAATCCAAATCGCCATATTCTCGCAGATGGTAGATATGTGGCAGTTGAAGTTTCTTGGCTGCTTTATAGCCAATATTCACCACTCCGACGTTAGTGTGTATAAGTTCAACCTTGTTGTTTGCAAACCATTCGGTTACGTGCTTGACTGCTTTGTAGTTGAGTATCATTCGTGCAATCAGCCGTGGCAGAAACAATAGATAGTCTTTTGGTGAGCGCAGGTAGGGGTATGTATTATTCCGGTAGCAGACAACCAGGGTTGGGATATGTTTGTTTTGCAGTTCATTATAAAGACCGTGATTGTCGGGAAGCACCACAAACGGTGTAATCCCTTTGAGCATCAGTTGTTCCAATAGGTTACGGAATGCTTTTGATGCTCCGCCCAATGGAAGGGTGGAATTAAGAATATATCCTATCTTCATGTTTATATCAGCCAGTTTTTACCTTCTTGTTTGTCTGTTTTGCGATAAGAACGTATTTTAGGACAAAGGAAAAGCAGTCGGAAACACTCTAACAAAAATGTGCCGGGCGTGTACATTCGTTGCGGCAGATACTTTGAATAGCATGTTATAAGCAGTCGGCACAGACGTTTGACAATGGCTGTTGCAGAATGATTGATGTCGCACACTTCAAGCAGAAGATTACGCCTAACAAGATTCTTTTTAAACATTTTTGGATCGCCATGCGTGTTTCTGTCGTGCATCATGTAGGCAGCAGGCACAAGCAGCGTCTTTACGTTGTGATAAACCATCCTTTGGTAATAATTGTTGTCTTCACCATAGTGATAGAATAAAGGATTGAATCCGCCCACTTTTTCCAGTAATCGCCGTGGCATCAGCCAGCAAGCTGCACATATTTCGCCAGTCACGTAGTGAGAGGCGAGTGCGTGGTGGATGAGCATGTCGTCGTTCATGTGGTTATTGGCATTGCGCAGCGAAAAACGGAACATCTCGTCAATGCATGTTCCGTCACCGTTCAAATGTAATGGTGATAGCAGACTCTCTCCGTCATTCTCTGCAAGCATAAGAGCAAGGGCTTCCGGATGGATGGCTGCATCTTGATTGAGTAGTAGCACGTGGTCGGCGTTTCTTTCAAGTGCGTAGCTAATTCCTATATTGTTGGCTTTCCCGAATCCCAGATTGCATCCTTGTGGTAACCATACAGCATCGGGATAGTGGGTGGTCACAAAGTCGCCCGTATTGTCTGTCGAACCATTATCAACCAGTACAGCCTTGCAAGCAACAGTGCTATTTTGCAAACTTGCAAGACATCGGTCTATCCAATTGCGACGCATGGCATTGTATGTTACGATTATGGCGAATATTTTTGTCATATCTTGAATATATACTTGAACATGTATCTGATAGCAAAAACGAGCATGATAGCAATAGTAGTATAATGTCCGGTGAATGGCCACGAGAACAAGCTGCGGGTATAGAATGCCACAAATATCACAAGGATGAAAATGTTGTGAAATTCCATTTCTGTCATGCGCATTTTCATGAGATGCGTAATGCCAAAGAGCATAATGAAGAACATTATGTATCCAAACCATCCAAGGTCAAGATAAAGTTCCCCTCCGAATGTATCAAACACATTTACAACGGCATCTACTTGGGTCGTTGTCTTCTGATAATGCTCTATTAGATCAAAAGGTTGTCCGGTCATCTTGCCTATCAGCGGAAAAACACGGCTGATTTGGAATGGAGAGTCGGCGCCTTTTACAATCATGGTGCAGAAGTTGTTTACATGTTGTCCTGCATAGCCGTAGAGCGACACAAAAGGATCTCGGTCGTTTTTTACGTCGTCGAAACGTGAAATAGTTATGCTGACAAAGACAGAACCTATCAATGTACCCATTACTAAAGCCATAACGAAGAATTTGCGCTTTAATGATTTGGACATGTAATGATAGAAATAGCTAAACAGCAAGAAGAAATCGAACGTCCAAAATACTATGGCCGAGCGTCCGGCTATAATGATGGCAAGGATGGCTTGTGCTATTGATGCTATGAGGATGCCTATTTCAAGGAAAGCGGGACACTTCATAAATGTCTTCATATAGAACCACAGAAACAGAGCAAGGGTAGGGAATGGGGTCGTTACGAATATCTGTGGTAAGAACATCAGATAGTTTGCAAGACCGGATTTCTGTGAAGACATGTCGTTGATGTGTTGTTCATATACGTCTGCCATATCCATAATGAGTGCATCTCTTATGTCTTCCAGACTTGTGGCAATCATGATAAAAGATGATGCTGCAATAATAACGAAGAGAATATATAGCAGCGATACCTTTATCTGTGGATGTTTGTTGAGTTCAAGTCCTGACAGGAAATGCAATGGTACCAGTACCAATGTCCACTGAATACAGTAAAGACAAATGGTTGGTAGGGTCATATTGTCGTAATTGATGCCATAATCTCCATATACGTCGTTTATATCTATCATGATAGAAAAGAACGAAATGACGATAAGTATACATGTTGCAGCTATGTCAATTCCCCATCGTTTCCGCTTTGTGTAAAAGAAGGCGGCAAGACAAATGAAATATACGAAAGGTATGTATGGCATGTGTCTTATCTTGCGTTATATGGTTTATAAATTGATTTGATAAGGAATAGAGATTTCCATCCCAATACTATTGCTCTCGTTTGATGTTTGAACAAATGACGATAGGCTGGAATTATGGCGTCAGCTATGTAACCGGCAACTATATTGCTTATTATGGCAATGTATGCTGCGGCAAGGATTCCATAGCGTGGTAGGAAGAGATAATTTAGCGTAATGCAGACGATGCAACCCATCGTATCGCGATATATGGCGTAGCGTTGCAAGCCTTCTGTTATAAGCATTGCACCGGCAGTGTTGGACAGTGCCACACTTGCTGCTTTGAAAATCATAACCTGCAGAACGGCTACGGCAGGATTATATGACAATCCAAATGTGTATCTTATAATCCAATATGATGTTACGGATGTAATGACAGCAAGAATCAGTGTCACCCAAAGAGAAACATTCATGAAAAGTTGAGCCTTTTCCCTATATTCCTTGTCGCTGTTGTTGCGAGCCTGAACCAATATAGGCATGATTGTTTGTGCAAGTATCATCGGGATGTAAATCAGTACTTCTACAAATCGTGATGCCACGCTGAAAAAGCCGACCGACTCATGGTCTATCATGTAGCCAATCATGACTTGGTCAATGCGTTGGTATATTATGACGGCAGCATTGGTGAGAAGTAATGGAAATGATTCTTTCAACAGATAGCGGGCGTAATCTGTGTCGAATGTCCATTCAAAGATAGGCCCTATCTTCTTTCTGTATGCCATTATATAGCCACTTGCAAGTAGAAGAAAGTCGAACATTGATGCTACAATAAACCATGTGAGTTGAGCATTGAAGAGCAGTAGGGCTATTTTTATGCCTGCTCCCAGGACAGTACGGCTGATTTCTGCTTTGGTGACATAGGCATTGTCTACAAGAGCCGTGAAATAGTTGCGTATTACACAAAAAGAGTTGAGAATGATGGTAAGGGAATAGATGGCGACAAGCTTGGTAGTGAAAATGTCGGCTTCCATGACAAGCGATGTGATTATGACAAGTGCCATGAATATTACGCTCATTCCCACTTTGATGCCGAAGGCTGTTCCTATAATTTTCCTGTAAGCTTCCGGTGTATGTGCTTCTTCACGTATCTCGATGGGGTCAAGACCAAACATGGCGAATGTCTGGAACAAGAACACGTAACTGATTACGTAGTTCATAAGACCGTATTGAGACGGTCCAAGGTAACGGGCAACAATTATCCCAACCAGCAGACCACCCAACAAACTTGTTGCTTTTCCTGCTGATGACCATGCTAAATTCGTAAGAATCTTCTTCTTTGTTTTAGACAGATGTATACCGTTACCTTTATTGTTCAGCGACATCCCTTTCTTTTATATGCTGTGATTGGGCAAAAACGTCAGAACTTAATGTGCAGCTCTTCGCGTGAGATGTAAATTGCTGTGAAGAGAAATGCAAGGAATGACATTCCTATGACAAAAAACATTCTTTTCGGACCTGCTGGCTTTATGGGTACGGAAGCACCTTGCAAGATGGTAAAGGCTGGTGTACGTTCTTGCACTTTCGCTCTTGCAGCCTGCAGTTGGGTCATCATAGCATTGTAAGTGTTGAACTTGAGTTGCATGTCGTTCTCAAGGTCTTCTATCTTGGTTCTTACACTCTCAAGTACGACGTCTTTGTTCGCATCCGAGAAACTTGCATAACGTTTTCTGGCAGCGTCATAATCCGTGTATGCTTCATTTACAAGTTTTTCATAGTAAAGCTCGTCGATGCGTGATTTCTTTGTACGGTATTCGGTTATGAAGTATTGCAGTTTCTCTCTGATAGAGTCTGCCATTGTTGCACATATCAGTTTGTCTTGATCTTTCAGAATTATTGTTATTACATCTGTCTTTTTGTCCACACTGCAGTTTATGTTGCCGGAAATGGCTGAGGCTATGTCGTTTTGTCTTTTTGTAAGATGAAATGGGTCTACCGAATTTGCTTTCCCATTGCCGGCAGTTCCGGTCTCGTCTTCTTCCGACTTAAACATACTTTTTACCCAGCCAATGGCTATGTTCCACCATGCTGTCTGTTGATGATTGTTGAGATAGTCATAATAATCGGTAGTCAGTTCTCCGTCGGCAGTGGTTACTTTAATGGGGAACAGACTTACAAGAAAATCGTTTGATTTAAGCAAATCCGGATATAGGGTGGGCGATATGGCGTCAGATGTCAATGCGCTACCTATATCGAAACCAAAAGAAGACGCAAGACTGCTAAGTGCACCTCCGCTCGGCATGTTTGTCATTTCGGGTGCAAGCATCACTTCGCATGTATAATAACGTGGCACGCATATTATAAGAAGCATGGATATTATTGCTGTGGCAAGAACCACTTTTGCCAATAATATCTTTTTCTTTATCAGTAGTTTTATGATTTTTCTGATGTCTATCTCTTGCAGCGTTTTTGAATTATCGCTTATGTTCTTGTCCATGACTTCTGGTTTATTCTTGTTATTTTATCAGGTTGGCGATGGTGATAAGCATGGTTGCGATTGATGCCGTGCTTGAGCCGATAGTAACGACCTCGGCTGTTGTGAGCTTCTTTGCAGCCTGTTTGCTCGGAACAATGATTTCGCATCCGGGCATGGGCTTTGTCTTGTAGCCCACGCGTGCGCGCGTACCATTCATATATACTATAAAGGTATTGCTCTTTTTGGCTCTGCTTCCCCAGCCGCCGGCTTGGTCAATATAGTAGCGTACGCTTTTGCCTTCACGGAAGGCCACGGTAGTGGGTGACATCACGTCACCGCTTATTTTTACAGTACTTGTATATTCGGGTACGGTAATCTTGTCGCCTTCACGCAACAAGACGTCGTAGTTGCTTCCGGGATTTTCAAGAGCCTTGTCAAGGTTGATGGCCACGTAGTAAGTCTCTCCGAAGTCAAGTTTCTTCACGTCGAGCGTATCCTTCTCGCCGCTTTGGGCCTGAAGCATCTTCTTTACGTCTTCCATCTTTATTCGTTCTTCCGGAGTTATTGTGCGTTCCAGACGTGCACCCTGCACGTAAGCCATGTCGGTAACACCTCCGGCCTGCTTGATAATGTCGCTAAGACGCTGATTTTTCTTTTCCAGGGTGTATGTGCCGCTGAACAGTACTTCACCTTCTACTTTCACGTTCTGCTGCTTTGAGTATCCGGGGCTCTTGCGCACGTACACTTCATCGTAAGGCTGTAGTGTAAAGCCTTGCTGACCGTCTATGACAAAACCGTCTTTTATGGCAAATGTGAATGTATGGGCAATGGTGTCGGACGATGTGGTGGCTGAAGCGTCGGTAACTCTTCGTGCTATGTCCACTTTCATTATAGAGGCTGCATTGGTAAGACCTCCGGCTTGGAGTATGAGGTCTTCTATTGTCTCGTTGTCAGCGTATTTATATTCACCAGGATACAACACTTCACCGTGAATGGTCAGTGTCTGTTGTTCGAGCAGTTCTTTTTTGCTTGGTATGTACAGCACGTCTTCGTTGCGTAGTGGTATGTCGGGCGAAGTGCCTTCCAATACTCCGGCCACGTCTACAGACAGCACTTCGAGGGTGCGGTCGGGTTTCATTCTGTGCATTACTCCTCGTGCAGTGAATGCGTCTTCGGTTATTCCTTCTGCGTTTTCGATGAGTGCACGTACGGATGTTATTTCACCGCCCAGCTGATACATTCCCGGACGAAATACGGCTCCTTTTATTTCAACCATATTGGAATATCGTGGCAGTACGGAATCTACGCTCAAAGAGTCTTCGTCGCTTAGGTAGAATGAGCTCATGTCAAATTCTCCTACATTGTATACAGAGTATTGTGTGCCGGATTTCCTTATTACTCTTATGGATTTCTTGTAGGCGTCGCCGGTGAAGCCTCCTGCATATTTAAGTAAGGTACCCACGCTTTCGTTCTTTTTCATCTCGTAAAACATCGGGCGCTTTACTTTTCCGGTGATGTTCACAAGGCAGTCGTAAGGTCCTACCACAATAACATCGTTGTCGGTAAGCCGTACGTTACCCGACAGCTTGCCGTTCAGAATGTAGTCGTATATGTCTACGGTGCTTATCAGCCTGTTGTTGCGGTACACCTTTATGCTACGCAGCGTACCTATATCGTTTGTTCCGCCGGCCATATAGAGCGCGTGGAATACCGTTGCAAAGGCAGAGAGTGTGTATGTTCCCGGTGTTTTCACTTCGCCCATCACATTTACCGTTATGGTTTTTGTCTGTCCTACGGTAAGTCTTATCTGTGAACTTTCATACCGCGCTCCTACTTGTTTCTTCAGCACGCTGTTAGCTTGTTCTACCGTTAGTCCTCCCACCGAGACAGGTCCGAAACCTTCTAATTGGATGGTTCCGTCGGGAGAGACTGTACTTTCGAAAGATGTGTTCGATGCGCCCCACACGTCTACAAACACGGCGTCGCCGGGTCCGAGACGGTAGTCTTGCGGGGTTGCAATGTTCATTGCGGGTTCGAAGCTAAGGCTTTCGTTGTTGAAAATATCGCGTCCGAACACCTTACGCTTGCCTTCTTCCCTTTTCATCATCTCTTCGAGATACAGCTGGTCATAATAGTCTGTGGAGTCTGGCATAAACTGGTTCAGTTCCTTCTGCATTTGCATGAAGTCCTTGTCTTTTTCATCGTAGGTGCGTGTCGTTACCTTTTTGGCAGAGCCGTCCTTTGTGCGGAATTGCGGTTCTTTCTCCTTTTTTCCGTCGCCGTTGTTCTTGCGTGTGCGAACTTGTCCGCCGGGGGTAGTGGTGAGGTTCTTGGCACCTAGGGCCTGCGAGCCGCCTTCTCTTTCATATTTTGATTTAATGCGTCTTATCTGATCGATGGTGACACCTCTTTGCATAAGACTTGTAACTATCTGGGATTGTGAAGTACCCTTTTCGTGCTCTTTTATAACATATTCCATGACAGCTTCATCGGTCATGGAAGACTGCGCATTGGAAAATACTGCCACCATTGACAGCATTACAATCAAAATGAGATATCTTTTCATCCTTGGTTTTAAGTAAATTCTAAAAAAATGCGGTTTTATACCTAAATATTAAACTTTAAAATTACAAATTTATTGCAAAGATACGCAATTAATTGGTTTATCTATTGCCGTTTAGTGCAAAATGTATA